>DASQPY010000757.1:0-2097 GCA_035643735.1 Actinoallomurus sp.
ACTGGCCAACCGCTTGGCTGCTCGCGGCTGCCGGGTCACGGGTCTCGACTCCTCGGCGGTCTTCTTGGATCGGGCCCGCGCCGACGCAGCCGCCGCCGGTGTCAGCGTCGAGTACGTGGCCGGGGACATGCGCCAGATACCTTGGACAGGCCGCTTCGACCGAGTGATCAACTGGTCCACGGCGTTCGGGTACTTCGACGACGCCACCAATCGCGCCGTCCTGGACGGGATGGTTCGCGCCCTGCGACCGGGTGGTCGGTTGGCCATGGACCTGGACAACCTCACGGCATTTCTCGCCTCGTACTGTCCGTCGCGTGTCGTGGCAGTGCGAGAAAACGGCGACATGCTCGTCGACCGTTACCACTTGGATGCGTTGACCGGCCGGTTCGAGGCGGAGCGGACGGTCATCCGCAGCGGCCGAGCCCGCCAGGTGAACTTCGTCAAGCGGCTGTTCGGCTTCCCCGAGCTACGTGATTGGCTACTCGCCGCGGGATTCGCCGCGGTGACCGGCTACGGCGAAAATGGACGGCCGCTTACCGCCGGCCACAAACGGATGATCATCATCGCCGACCTCCCATGAAGCTGACCGACGTGGCGCAGGAGCCGGCCAGCCGGGCGCGCCCACGGATGACCGTCCTCACTTGCCGCGTGTCCCGACACGCCTGGCCACGGCCAGGGACTGGGCGCAGCGTCGTTGTATGACTCGTTTCCAGGAACAGGCGCCGGAAGTGGCCGGCGTCACGTCTGTCGGGCCGCTGCAGATTGCGGCTGCGGCCTATGACGACGACTCAGCGATCCGGGTCCGCGGTGACAAGGTGGACGTCGTCTCGACCGGGCGCTGGCGGCTGGTCGGGCGATGACGGCGCCGAGCCTGCCGCGAGAAAATCGGAGGACACCCGCGGTCGCCTACGGGAGGATGGCGGCATGACGATGCACCCCGACCAGCTGCACGTCGACGCGCGGACCGTCCGCCGGCTGGTCGAGGTGCAGTTCCCTCAGTGGCGCGGACTGCCGGTCACCGAGCTGCGCACGCCCGGGACCGTGAACGCGATCTTCCGGATCGGCCACGACCTGGCCGCCCGCTTCCCGCTGGTCGGTCACGACCCGGCGCAGGCCCGCGCGTCGCTGGTGGCCGAGGCCGAGGCCGCGCGTGAACTGGCCGACGCCGCCACCGTGCCCACCCCGGAGCCGGTGGCGATCGGGGAGCCGGGCGCGGGCTATCCGCTGCCGTGGAGCGTCCAGACCTGGCTGTCCGGCCACGACGCGACGGTCGAGGATGCCGCAGGGTCGAACGCGTTCGCCGATGACCTGGCCGAGCTCATCGCCGGGATGCGCGCCGACGACACCCGTGGGCGACGCTTCGGCGGCGTCGGTCGCGGCGGGCACCTCCCGGATCACGACGAGTGGCTCGAGACATGCTTCCGGCAGAGCGAGGACCTGCTCGACGTACCCCTCCTGCGGCGGATCTGGGCGGAGCTTCGGACGCTGCCCGAGGTCGACGAGGACGCGATGTGCCACCGCGACCTCATCCCGCCCAACGTCCTCGTCGAAGACGGCCGTCTCGTCGGCGTCCTGGACGGCGGCGGCTTCGGCCCGGCGGACCCGGCGCTCGACCTCGTGGCGGCCTGGCACCTCCTCGACGAGACCCAGCGCGGCATCCTCCGCCGCGAGCTCGGATGCGGCGACGTCCAGTGGCGGCGCGGGATGGCCCTGGGCGTTCCAGCAGGCGATGGGGCTGGTCTGGTACTACCTCGACTCCAACCCGACGATGAGCCGGTGGGGCAGGCGCACCCTGGACCGCATCGTCGATGCCTGGGCCGCCCGAGCGAGGACGATTCCCCTCCTAGAGGCTGACCGAGTTCGGTGAGTGTGAACGCACTCATCTGCCGCTCTTCAGCAGCTCCTCACGGATCCGATCGGGGTGCCGTTCGGCGTGCGCGACGTTGGCGGCCAGCCAGGCCGTCAGCTTCTCCGCATCGGCCACCCCGCACACCCGAAAGCCCAGGTGCTGACGGTTCTGGGCACGGTGATACTCGATCGTCCGCCCAGATCACTCGTAAAAGCCCAGGTCGGCAGCGGAATTTTCATCTGCCGTGC
>DASQPY010000758.1:0-10700 GCA_035643735.1 Actinoallomurus sp.
GCCCTCCGGCGGCGGCGTGGCCGCCGCGCCGTTGCGCAGCCGGGGCAGCCAGGCGGCGCCGGCCACCGCCGCGGGGATCGCGAGCAGGACGAGCGGCACCGACCAGTCCGAGGACATCGCGTGCTCCAGCGGCACCATGACGCTGGACGAGAGACCGGCGCCGGCGGTGATCGCGACGGTGTAGATGGCGGTGACGGTGGTGATGGCCTGCGGATGGTCGCGTTTGATGATCGAGGGGACGGCGATGTTGCCGATGCTGATCGCGATACCGGCGAGGAGCGCTCCGCCGAACAGCGCCACCTGCACCGGAATCAACCGCAGGACGAGCGCGACGACGAGCAGTCCCATGCTGGTGACGAGGAGGACCTCACCGCGCAGGTTGCGCCGGAAGAACGGCGCCACCAGGCCGAACGCCCCGAAGAACAGCACCGGCAGCGTTGTCAGGGCACCGGCGGCCACGTCCGACATCCCGAGATCGTTCTGCATCTGCCGCAGCAGCGGACCGACCGCCACGACGGCGGGCCGCAGGTTGAGCGCGACCAGAACGATCAGGATGACACCGGCATATCGCCTCAAAGCAGCGCCTCCAGCGCTTGAAGTGTGGGCACCACGACACTCTCGGCGGCGTGCCCGGCCGCCTTCGGATCGCGCGCGGCGATCGCGTCCACCACCGCGCGGTGCGCGGCCGGCCCCGCGTCGGGCAGTTCGCGGTCCAGCCGCACGGCGCTCAGCGACTCGCGCAGCCGGCTCTGGAAGTAGCGGAACGCCTCCAAAAGCAGCGAGTTGTGCGCGGCCTCGGCGACCCCGGCGTGAAAACGCACGTCCGCCTCGCCGAATTCCTCCGGGTCGCACGCGGCGTCGCGGTCCTCCAGGAGGGCTCCCAGACGCACCAGGTCATTACGCGTACGGCGCCGCGCCGCCAACCGCGCCGCCTGGACGTCGTAGGCCTGCTGGAGCTCGAACACGTCACGGAGCGTGGCGCGCTCCACGCGGCGCAGCAAGGGCCGGGGATCGACCGCGCTGCGCACGTACGTGCCGTCCCCCCGGCGGACCTCCAGGACGCCGATATGGCTCAGCGCGCGGATCGCCTCCCGTACGGCGGACCGGCTGACCTGGAGCCGGGCAGAGAGGTCGTACTCACCGGGGATCCGGTCCCCCACCGACCAGGTTCCCGAGGTGAGCTGCCCCTGCATCTGGTCGATCACCGCCTCGACGGCCGAAGACCGAGGAACCGGTTCAAGTGTGGTCACACCTTGTGATCATGCCAGATGTCAGGCATGTTAAACGTCTGACATCTGATAACTCAACCGAGTTGTGACGTGACGACCCGGAAGGCCTGGGGCATCTAACAAGGTAGGTGACTCCTGGCCCAGGAGGCGGTTGCGGTGGATTCTGCGAAAGAAGTCAACATCCCCCCGTTCGTAAGGACCCCGAGCTCGCAAAGCCGAGTGCTGACCACGGCCGTGCGCCTCGGGGTCAGGCCATTCGCTGGAAGGATCAAGGGCCGGTCGGCCACCATCCGGTTCTGGCGCTCCCTGCTGGGTGCCGGCTCGCGCTGTCTGCGTCCGGACTCCAGCGTGAGCGTGGAGCCGATCATCGATCCCTGCATCGAGGACCCTGACGTCAAGCGCGCCGTACGCGGCGAGTGGCTGCGCCCCCCGGGCAGCTCGACCCGGCAGGGCGCGATCCTCTATCTCCACGGTGGCGGCTACGCCATCTGCTCCCCACGGACACATCGGGTGATCACCGCCCGGCTGGCGGCCGAGACCGGGCTGCCGGTGCTCGTCCCCGACTACCGGCTCGCGCCCGAACATCCCTTCCCCGCGGCGTTCGAGGACACGCTCGACGCCTACCGGCTGCTCATCGCGCGTGGCGTCCCCCCAGAGCGGATCATCATCGCCGGCGACTCCTCCGGTGGCCATCTGGCCACCGCGCTGACCGTCGAGGCCTGCCGTACGGGCCTGCCGGCACCCGGCGGCATCGTGCTGTTCTCCCCCTGGGTCGACCTCACCGGTGAGCTGGCCATGGCCTCGACGATGCGCCGCCGCGACCCGTACATCGACCCGGCCGTGGCGACGAGGTTCGGGCGGCTCTATGTCGGCGCCGGCGACTGGAGCGATCCAAGGCTCTCGCTGCTGACCTGCCCGAGTGAGGAGTTGCCCCCCTTTCTCATCCAGGTGGGCGGCATCGAGGTGCTGCGGGCCGAGGCGGAGGCTCTCGCCGAGGTGCTCGAGCAGGCGGGCAGCCCCTTCGACCTGCAGATCTGGCCGGGACAGATGCATGTCTTCCAGATCTTCAACCGGATGCTCCCCGAAGCGGACGAGGCGATGCGCGAGGCGGGCCGCTTCATCCGCAGGGTCGTCGGCGACGATTCGGTCACCGAGGCCGCCTGAACTTCCCTGATATTCTGGGTCCATGCGAGGAGCACGATTCAGTTGGCGTGCCGCCTGACGGCGGTCGCCCCTTCCTCGTTGCCCACCAACGGCCGCCGCCTCGGCGGCCGTTCTGCGTGCGCCCGCCGAGCGGCCCTGCCCAAAGGAGTCGCCATGTTCGAGCGGAGCGAGATGACCGGCGAGCACAGTCCCTCAGTCGCTTCGCGGACGGAGGAGGGCTCACGCACCCGGGTGCTCAGCCTCTTCACCCCGTCCGGCCGGCCCACCCTCGGCAACCTGCTGGGGGCCCTGCTGCCGTCCGCGCGGCTGCTGACGACGGCGGACTGCGTGTACGGGATCTCCGACCTGCACGCCCTCACCAGCGAGCACGACCCGGCGCGGCTGCGCGAGCGCTCGCTCGAACTGGCCGGGCTGGCCATCGCGGCCGGCATCGACCCGGCACGCTGCGTCCTGTTCCTGCAGAGCAACGTGCCCGCCCATGCCGAGCTGTCCTACCTGCTGGAGAGCACCGCCCACTACGGCGAGATGCAGCGGATGATCCAGTTCAGGGAGAAGGCGGCACGGCAGTCCGCCGTACGCCTGTCGCTGCTCACCTATCCGGCGCTGATGGCCGCCGACATTCTGCTCTACCAGGCGACGGACGTACCGGTCGGTGCCGACCAGGCCCAGCACGTCGAGCTGACCCGCGACCTGGCGACGCGCTTCAACCGGCGGTACGGACCGGTGTTCACCCTCCCCAGCGCCGTCCACCCGCCGATGGCGGCCCGGGTCATGGACCTGTCCGATCCGGGCGCCAAGATGAGCAAGTCGGTCGACTCGCCGGGCACGATCTTCCTGCTCGACCCGGTCGACGTGGTCCGGCGCAAGATCATGCGAGCGGTCACCGACTCGGGCACCTCCGTGGCGTACGACCCCGCGACCAAGCCCGGCGTCTCGAACCTCCTCGCCATCCTGTCCGCCTGCACCGGGACCCCTGTCGCGGAGCTGTCACCCGGCTCGTACGGGGCGCTGAAGAAGGACACCGCCGACGCGGTCATCGCCCTGCTCGAACCCCTGCAACGGCGCTACGCCGACCTCTCCGCCGACCTCCCGACGCTGGAGACGATCCTGCGTACGGGCGCGGAGCTGGCTCGCGAACGGGCCGCGGGCACCGTCACGGCGGCCAAAGAGGCGATGGGACTGCTGGCGGCGTGAGCGCGACTCGGCCGGACACCGACGCCCTCGCCACGGCGTCCGGCCGAGGTCTCAGACTCTGGCCGGGCTGCCACGGTGGGCGGCGGCCGAGGCGGGCCGCTTCGCGGTGTACGCGAGGCCGAGCGCCGCCCCGAGGGTGGCCACGGCCTCCGCGATGGTGGTCACGACCTTCTCGGTGTACCAGACCGGCTCGTACATGTCCGGCAGCGGGCCGAGGGCGCCGACGTCGACGTACCGGTAGAGCAGCACGGCGCCGAGCGCGCTGGCGGCGACGAGGAATGCGATGACGTACGGCACGGGGCGGGGGCGGACGAGC
Organism: Actinoallomurus sp.; assembly: GCA_035643735.1. Classification (GTDB taxonomy): domain Bacteria; phylum Actinomycetota; class Actinomycetes; order Streptosporangiales; family Streptosporangiaceae; genus Actinoallomurus. The sequence goes on from DASQPY010000758.1 coordinate 3,904, forward strand.
ACGAGGACGGCCAGGACCGCGGCCACCGCGCCCTGGACCCAGAACAGCGTGCCCTCGCTGACGGTCCCGTTCTGGCCCATGTCACCGGCCATGTGGAAGTGCACGAACGCGTCGACGCCGAGCCCGGCGAAGACGGCCAAACGAAGTAGTAGGCCCATACCTCCGTTACGTCTGGGCATCCCGATTGGTTCAAGCGCGCGGGTAAAAACAGCAAACCTCAGCCGCTGCCGAGCTCGCGTCCACGGTCACGTGCGGCCTCGATGGCCTCGATGACCGCGGCACGTACGCCGTGCCGCTCCAGCTCGCGGATGGCCGAGATGGTCGTGCCCGCCGGTGAGGTGACCGCCTCGCGCAGCATGACCGGATGGTCGCCCGAGTCGCGCAGCATGACCGCCGCGCCCACCGCCGACTGGATCACCATCTCCAGCGCGGCCGCCCGCGGCATGCCGAGCAGGATGCCCGCGTCGACCATCGCCTCGACGAGGTAGTAGAAGTACGCGGGACCGCTGCCGGACAGCGCGGTCGCGGCGTCCTGGAGCGACTCGGGAATGCGGAGCACCTTGCCGACCGGGGTCAGCAGCTCCTCGGTGAGCTTGAGGTGGTCCTCGGTGGCGTGCGTGCCGGCCGAGATGACGCTCATCGCCTCGTCGACGTGCACCGGCGTGTTGGACATGACCCGTACGACCGGGACGTCTTCGGGCAGCCGCTTCTCGATGAACGCCGTCGGGATGCCGGCCGCCATCGAGATCACCAGGCGTCCGGACGGAATGTGGCCGGCCAGCTCGTCCAGCAGCGCCCCCATGTCCTGCGGCTTGACCGCGAGGACCAGCGTGTCGGCGGCACGCGCGGCGTCGGCGTTGGTGGCGACCTCGACGCCGTACCGCTCGCGCAGCAGCGCGCCGCGTTCCTCTCGCCGTGCCGTGACGATCAGGTCGGAGGGGCGCCGCCCGGCGCGCAGCACGCCGGACAGGAGCGCCTCGCCCATCTTGCCGGCACCCAGAATCGCGATCATTTGCGTCCTCTTCCACTCACCTCACGAAGCGTATCGAGCCTGGACGCCGCGAATGCGCCCCGGCCCTCACCTGTGCGTACGCGAGTGGGGCGGATTTTGCCGGATTGGCCGGAAAGAAATCCCCCTTTGCGGCGGATACTCCCTGACCCCTGTCGTCGATGAGACGGACGTCCCATGAGAAGACCCAGAGCAGTTCTCGCCCTTGCCGGTCCTACCCGTCGCTGATCGTGCAGAACGGTTCGGGCATGCGCGGCCTGGCAGAAGAACTTCAGTGAGTCCCCGGACACGGTCGACCACTTCGGGCACGGCACCCGGCCGGGCAGATCGCCTCCGAGTCGCGGTCGCCGACGACCCGGCGAACACGGCGCCTGACCTCACCCGGCGGACCGCCCCGGCAGAAAGGGGCGGTCCGCCGCCGTCAGGACTTGGTCGCCAGCGACCTGAGGAAGAAGCCCAGGTTGGCGGGGCGCTCGGCCAGCCGTCGCATGAGGTAGCCGTACCACTCCTCGCCGTAGGGCACGTAGACGCGCACCTGGGCGCCCATCCGGGCGAGCCGCCGCTGTTCGTTCGGGCGGATGCCGTACAGCATCTGGTACTCGAAGCTGTCCTGCTCACGGCCGTGCAGGCTCGCCAGCGAGCCGCCGATCTCGATCAGACGCGGGTCGTGTGTGGCGAGCATCGGGTATCCGCGCCCGCCCATCAGCACCTTCATGCAGCGGACATAGGACCTGTCGATCTCGTCGCGCCCGGTGAAGGCCACCGACTCGGGCGCGCTGTAGGCGCCCTTGCACAGCCGTACCCGCGAGCCCTCGTCGGCGAGCGCCGCGCAGTACTCCTCGGCGCGCCGGAGGTAGGCCTGGATGACCGCCCCGGTCGAGGGGTACTCCTCGCGCAGCTTCCGGAGCACGCGAAGCGTCGAGTCGACCGTCGTGTGATCCTCCATGTCGAGGGTCACCGTGGTGTTCGCGTCGCGCGCGGCGGCACAGATGCGCCGGGCGTTCTCCAGCGCGATCTTCTCCCCGTCGTCGAGGAGCTGACCGAGCGCGGTGAGCTTGAGCGACACCTCGGCGCGTGGGCCGGATCCGTTCTCGGCGAGCCGGCCGAGCAGCTCTTCGTACCGGCGGGTGATGGTCTCTGCCTGCGACGTCTCGACGGTGTCCTCGCCAAGATGGTCGAGGGTGATGAGCAGGCCGTCGGAGATGAGCTGCTCGGTGACGGCGAGGGCTCCGGCCACGGACTCGCCCGCGACGAACCTTCTGACGACACTTCTGGTGTAGGGCGCGGTCTCAACGAGCCTGCGTACGCCGCCGCTGCGCGAGGCGGCCAAGAGGACCTGGCGGAGCAACCTTCCCCCTCTCCCTGGGACCACACTGTCCCGATCGCTCCCCAGGTTAAGCCACCCTTCAGGCCGTTCTGCGACGCAGTGTCGCTGCCCCGAGGACCAATGCGAGCAGCGCGCAGCCGGCAACGACGATCACGTCGCGTACGAGGGTGCCGGTCACGTCGCCGTGGCGGGTCAGCTCCTGCATCGCCTCGACCGCGTACGACAGCGGCATCACGTCGGCGATCCACTGCAGCACGGTGGACATCTGCCCGCGCGGGACGAACAGCCCGGCGAGCAGCAGCTGCGGCAGCGCGAACGCCGGCATGAACTGGACCGCCTGGAACTCCGTACGCGCGAACGCGCTCGCGAACAACCCCAGCGCCATGCCCAGCCACGCGTCGAGCAACGTGACGAGGAACAGCGTCCAGATCGGGCCCTGGAGGTTCAGGCCGAGCCAGGTGAGGGCGATGGCACCCACGATGCCGGCCTGGACCAGCGCGGTGACGCCGAAGGCCAGGGCGTACCCGAGCAGCAGGTCGAGCCTGCCGAGCGGCGTGGTCATCAGGCGTTCGAGGGTGCCACTGGTCCGCTCACGCAGCGTCCCCACGCTCGTGACGATGAACATCACGATGAACGGGAACACGCCCAGCAGGATCGGCCCGAAGCGGTCGAAGACGCCCGGCTGGTTCAGGACGTACCTCAGCAGGATCATCAGCAGGCTGGGCACGCCGATGAGCAGCCCGAGCGTACGGCGGTCGTGCCGGAGCTGGGCCAGGATGCGGCGCATCGTCGCCAGCGTGATCGTGAGGCTCATGCGGTGGCCTCCTTGGTCTCCTTGGTCTCCTGTCCCCGGATGACGTGCAGGAAGGCGTCTTCGAGGTCCTGCGTCCCAGTGGTGGCGCGCAGAGCGTCAGGGGTGTCGTCGGCGAGCAGCAGGCCGTCGCGCATCAGCAGCAGCCGTTCGCAGCGGGCGGCCTCGTCCATCACGTGGCTGGAGATCAGCAGCGTCGCGCCCCGGTCGGCCAGCTCGTGGAACAGCTCCCACAGCTCGGCGCGCAGCACCGGGTCGAGGCCGACCGTCGGCTCGTCCAGCACGAGCAGGTCCGGCTCGCCCAGCAGCGCGATGGCCAGGCTCGCCCGGTGCAGCTGCCCGCCGGACAGGCTGGACGCCGTCTGGTCCCGCGCGTCCCCGAGCCCGACCTCCTCGATGACGCGGTCGGGGTCGCCGCGCGGCACGCCCAGCACGGACGCGAAGTAGCGGAGGTTCTCCCGGACGGTCAGGTCGGCGTAGACGGCCGGGTTCTGCGTGGCGTAGCCCACGCGCCGGCGCAGCTCGCGGCTGCCGGCCGGATGGCCGAGCACGGTGACGGTGCCGCCCGCGACGATCTGCACGCCGACGACGGCCCGCATCACCGTCGTCTTGCCGCAGCCGCTCGGGCCGAGCAGCCCGACGACCGAACCGCGGGGGGCCTTGAAGGTCAGGTCGTGTACGACCTCGCGGCCTCCGCGTACGACCCGGAGCCCGTCGGCTTCGATGGCGTAACTCATCATGCGTTGAATTTATGCCCGCGACAGGATGCTCGTCAACGATTCGGGTCGTTGTTCAGGCCGGGGCGCCTGTCTGCGCTCAGGCGCCCAGGTGGCGCTGAATCGTCGGCGCGAGGAGCGCCACGAGCTCCTCTTCTGAGGCGGAGGCCATCGGCTCCAGCTCGAGTACGTAGCGGAACATCACGACGCCGACCATCTGCGACGCCGCCGCGTTGAGGTTGATCCGGGGCACGCCGAGGACCTCGGCGACCCGCGCCATGAGCTTTGAGGAGATGAACTCGCGCAGCAGGCCGGCGCCCGTCTCGCTGGTCGTGGCGGAGCGGATGATGCCCACGAACTGCGGCCTCAGCCGCGGGTCCTCCCAGATCCGCAGGAAGGTGCGCACGAGGCGCTCGCCGATCTCCTCGCGCGGCCCGGTGAGCACGAGGGGCAGGATCGTCGCGGGGTCGACCGGGAACTCCATCGCCGCGGCGAACAGCTCGTCCTTGGTGCCGAAGAAGTGGTGCACCAGGGCCGGGTCCACACCCGCCTCACCGGCGATCGCCCGGATGGAGGCCTTGTCGTAGCCGCGGTCGCCGAACAGGACACGGGCCGCCGCGAGAATGTCGGCGCGCGAGGACGACTGGCCGGGCCGGCGTCCGGGACGGCGTGTGGGCGTCGTCACCGGTCACGCTCCCGCGGGTGCCTCAAGAGGGCGAGACCTCGCCCTCGGAGCTCACCCGCCAGGCGCCGCTCGGCCGAGCGGCCGCGAGGTGCAGCCGGGTGAAGGCCAGGGACTCGGCCAGATCTTCGACCCGCTGGTCGCGGCCGGTCGCGCGGCGCGTGTTGATCTCGACGACCACCTGGCCGGAGTAGCGCTGCGCGGCGAGGCGCTCCAGCATCTCACCGGCCGGCTGGTTGCCGCGCCCGGGCACCAGGTGCTCGTCGCGGTTGACGACGCCGATGCCGTCGGCCAGGTGCAGATGGGCGAGGCGGTCGCCCAGCGCCTCTGCCATGGCGAGCGGGTCCGAGCCGGAGACGGCCGTGTGGGACAGGTCGATCGTGACGTTGGGGTACGGCTGGTCGACGGGGTTCCAGTGCGGGGCGTACATGCCGACCTCGGTCGTACGCGCGCGTACGGGAAACATGTTCTCCACCGAGAACACCACGTCGGTCTCCTCCTGCATACGCGCGAGGCCCTGCTCGAACTCCCGCGCGTAGTCCCGCTGCCAGCGGAACGGCGGGTGCACCACGACGACCTTCGCGCCGAGCTTTTCGGCGGCGTCTTTGGAGCGTTGCAGTTTGCCCCACGGCTCACGGCCCCAGACCCGCTGGGTGAGCAGGAGGCAGGGAGCGTGCACCGACAAGATCGGCACCTGGTGGTAGTCCGACAGTCTCCGGAGTACGTCGATGTCCTGGCTCGCCGGATCGGTGGTCACCATGATCTCGATACCGTCGTATCCGAGCTGGGCGGCCATCTCAAAGGCGGCAGGCGTCTTCTCCGGGTAGACGGATGCCGTCGAGAGGACGATCGGCGCGTCGGGTACCTGGAGGACTTCTTCCACAATCGGCAAGCCTATGCGTTCCACGGCCCGGAGCGTTGTGGGATCCCCCACCCGTTTACCGTGTAATAGTGATCGCTGCCGGAGCCGTGCCCAGTCCGAACATCTGGAACGCCCCCCGCGTGTACGAGCTGGAGAACCTGGCGGCCGATCCGGACGGCCGCATCGAGGAGGCCATGCGCGCCGTCCGTACCTGGGATGGCGCGGGCGTCCTCGACATCGGCTGCGGCACCGGCTTCCATCTCCCGCGCTTCGCCCGTACGGCGTCGAAGGTCCTGGGCGTCGAGCCGCACGCGGACCTGGCCTCGGCGGCCCGGCGGCGGGTCGCGGGCACTCCCGGCGTGGCGGTACGCGTGGGCGCCGCGCAGTCACTTCCGCTGCCGGACGCGTCGGTGGACGTGGCCCACGCGCGCTGGGCGTACTTCTTCGGGCCCGGCTGCGAGCCGGGCCTGGCCGAGCTCTCCCGCGTCATGCGGCGTGGTGGCGCGGCGTTCGTCATCGACAACGACGCGACGAGGTCGACGTTCGGCTCGTGGTTCCGGCGCTGGCTGCCGGCCTATGACCCGGCCGCGGTCGAGCGGTTCTGGGCGCGGCACGGCTTCTCACGTACGCAGGTCGACATGGACTGGCGGTTCGAGACCCGCGCCGACCTGGAGGCGGTGCTGAGGATCGAGTTCCCGGCGGAGCTGGCCACGGAGTTCCTCGGCGAGGTCCCCGGATGCGAGGTCGACTATGCCGTCAACCTGTGGTGGCGCCGCTACTGAGCACCTTCACTGGGCACGCGACGCGGCGGACCGGGCGGCCGCGAGCGTGGCCACCACACGCCTGGCCACGACCCGCATGCCGAGCGCGTTCGGGTGGACGGGCATGGCCGCGTGGGTGAGCAGGATCGGCTCGACCCAGCGGTGTGCCGAGCACATGTCGTGGCCGGTGCCGCCGCGGTAGTCGTCCACGAAGATCGCCCCACCCCTCCGTGCCTCGTCGGCCAGCATCCGGTTGAGTGATCGCTCCACCCGGTCGAGGTAGGGCACGTCACCCGCCGCCGCGGGCACCGACGGCCAGCACCCGGTGGTGGAGGGAAGGATCCGCAGGTAACCGACCACGACGACGAGCGCGTGCGGCGCCCGTGCGTGGATGGTCCGCAGCACCGCCGCTATCCGGGGCGCGGTCTCGGTGACCCGGTTGGTGAGCGTGGCGCCGAAGTGCTTCATGCAGGGCGCGCCGGTCGGTGCGGTGAGGCTGAGTCCGGCGCAGGTGTAGAGGGTCTTGCTGAACCCGACGTCGTTCCCGCCGATCCCGACGGTCACCAGCGCGGTGTCGGGCGTGACCGAGGCCAGTTGCGCGGGGTTGTTCCCGAACAGGACGTGCTGCG
>DASQPY010000759.1:0-4153 GCA_035643735.1 Actinoallomurus sp.
CCCCGCCCACAGCGGATACGCCGCGCTGAAGATGACGTACGGGACGATGATCGCGCCGACGAGCTTGCGTGTACGGTCGCGGCCGGCCGTGAACCCGCGCGAGAAGTACCCGCACATCACGATGAAGACGGGCAGGTGGAACGCGTAGACGAACGTCTGCGCGGCCTCCAGCGCCCGCCCGCCGACGTTCGCGCCCCGCAGCGGCTCCCAGGCGTGGCCGATGACGACGAGGACGACCGCGAGGAACTTGGCGTTGTCGAAATACGGGTCGCGAGCGCCCGCGCGGGGTGGCGCTGGTGGAACGGCGGCCGGAATCGCGTCGGCCGTGGTGGTGGTGGTGGTCAAGGCGGGGACCCTGGTCTCGACAGTGGACGACCAGCCCAGTCAACACGATGATCCTGAACATCGGATCAACGGGATCCGGCAGGTCGGCGAATAGGCCCGCCGGAGGGCCCTGGCTCCGCCGGTAGATCCCTGCCCAGGCGCGCCAGCGGGGAGAGGGCCATGAACAACGGGGACAGCGTCAGCCCGGCGGCCGTCAGCAGCAGGCCCGTACGCAGCCCCCACCAGCCGGCCAGGCAGCCGCCGAGCAGCGAGCCGAGCGGGGTCGGCCCCATGCCGGCGAAGTTGATGGTCGCGACGACCCGGCCCTGCATCGGGACCGGGACGATGGCCTGCCGTACGGACATGACGGTGACGTCGACCAGTTGGCCGCAGGCGCCGAACACGAAGTTGATCGCCATGAGGAGGACGACCGTGACGGCGGTGGAGCCGCGCAGCGCGGGCGCGCAGAGCATCACGGCGTCGGCGAGCGCGGCCGAGGACACCATCACCCGGCCGTAGCCGAACCTGGCGGGCAGCCGGGCGGACAGCAGCGAGCCCGCGACCGCGCCCGGGCCCATCGCCGCGAGCACCAGGCCGACGGCGGCGCCCGGCAGGTGCAGACCGCGCGGCAGGAAGAGCAGGTAGACGGTCATCAGGGCCGCGAAGAAGAACTGGAAGGCGGCCGAGGCCAGCGCCACGGCCCGCAACGAGGGGTCACCGGCGACGAGGCACAGACCTTCGTGGATCCGCCGCCAGATCCGCGCGTGCCCTCCGTGCCCGGGCCGCGGTTCGCGCCGGCGGATCCTCCGGAGCGACAGGAACGACAGCGCGAAGAAGAACGCGCTGCCGGCGACGGCGGCCGGCGCCGAGAGCAGCGAGACCATCGCGCCGCCGAGCGCCGGACCGCCGATCCGCGCCGCGGATCTGCTGCCCTCCAGGGCGCCGTTGCCGCGCACCAGCTGGTCGCGGCGCACCAGGCGCACGAGACAGGTCTGGTAGGCCACCTCGGAGAACACCGACAGAGCGCCGACGAGGAACGCGACGACGAGCAGCAGCGGGATCGTGAGCACGCCGAGCAGGTACGCGGCGGGGATCGCCGCCAGTGCCAGCGCCCGGCCCAGGTCGGCCAGCATCATCACCGGGCGGGACCGCCGGTGGTCCACCCACGCGCCGGCGAAGAGCGAGAGCAACAGGATGGGCGCCTGTTCGACCGCGCGCAGCAGGCCGAGCCGGGTGGCGCCGGCGTCGAGCGCCACGACCGCGACGAGCGGCAGGATCACCTGACCGGCCTGTTCCCCGAGCTGGGAGGCGACCTGAGCCGCGAAGAGCCGGCGGAAGTCACGGTCCCGCCACAGACCCGGCGCGGACATGACGGGAGGAACGGAGGCCACAGGAGATCCCTTGAGCTGCGGAGGAGGCCCGACGCCCGGCGCACGAGAGGGTGCGCCGGCGGGTCAGGCAGGGGAAGGCTCGCCGTACCGCAGATCGAGGGCGGCACGCGATGACAGGTCGTGGCGACCTAGGTGTCAGCGCGCGCCTGGGTGACCGGGCATGTGAGCTCCTGAGGACTCGCCTGTGCTCGAACGTTCACCGTACACCGGTCGCCAGGGCCGAGCGGGGAAGGGCGACGCCGCTTCCCGGGCGGCCGCGGGCCTCGGACGCGGGCGCCCGCCGTACGGTGTGGTCCGTCCGCCCGGCGGGCCGCTGCCGTGACGTATGGGACCGGTGAGACCAGAGGGCCGGAATACCTGCTCTGGGGATGGAGTTAGGCTTGGTGTGCCGGTGTGGCATGTGTCCCCGGGCCTCACCTATCGCCTTCGTGGAATACCGTCCGGCCCTGGGCCGGAGCAGGAGCCGCGTTGTGCACTCCGCCGAGAGGCGACCACCACACCGGCCCGAAGGCGTGCCGCCCTCGCCGGAGTCATCCGGCGGGGGCGCTCACGTCTGTCAGGTGGGAATCGTCACGAACGCCGCTCCCACCAAGGAGGCGATCACGAGGATCGCGACGACGACCGCCGCGATGGCCCGGATGCGCCGGCGCCTGCGCAGGCGCCCGAAGTCGGCCAGGCGGCCGGCCAGCGCCGGATCCTCCTGTCCTAGTTGAGATGCGATCTCTGTGAGGATCCGCTCCTCTTCCATCGAGAGCGCCATGCCGCACCTCCAGGGGGTCACACATTTCCTCGAATCATCCCCTCTTTGCCTCCTAGGGGAAACCTTCGGGAACTACCTTGATACCGGCCGGTTTTCTCCGTTCTTTCCTGGTTCAGCCCTTGACGGCACCCGACAGGGCGAAGGCGTTTCCGAGCACGCGCTGGACCAGCGTGTACAGAACCACCACGGGCATGGAGTACAGGATCGAGAAGGCGGCCAGCAGGCCGTAGGAGGCCGTCCCGTGCAGGCCGAAGTACTGGAAGATGACGACCGAGGCCGGCTGCTTGGCCGGATCGAGCAGCAAGATGAACGGCACGAAGAAGTTCCCCCACGTCAGCGCGAACGTGAAGGTGAAGACCACCGCGGTGCCGGGCAGCATCAGCGGCAGCACGATCCGCAGCAGCGCCCGCAGCCCGGACGCCCCGTCCACCCACGCCGCCTCCTCCAGGGAGATCGGCACCTCGTCCATGAAGTTCTTCATCAGCCAGATCGCCATCGGCAGCCCGGTCGCGGTGAGGAACAAGATGGTCGCCGGGAGCGAGTCGAGCAGGTCGAGCTGGACGAACAACCCGTACACCGGCACGAGGATCGCGGTGATGGGCAGCCCGGTGGCGAACAACAGGATGAGCAGGATCGGTCGGCCGAACCTTCGGGTGTAGCGCGACAGCGGGTAGGCAGCCGGTGCCGCGAGCACCAGGGTCAGCACGGCCGATCCCAGTGACAGCACCAGGCTGTTCACCAGCGCGTGCAGGTTGTCGCCGGTGAGCACGTCGGCGAAGTTGCGAAGCGTCAGGTGGTCCGGGACCGAGGTGCCCAGGCTCGCGTGGTCCGAGACCGAGGACAGGAACAGCCACGCGAACGGGACCAGGAACGCCAGCGCCACCAGCCCGAGCACGAGGTAGGCGGCGGCCGCGGCGGTACGGCGGCGCGGGGCCGTTGTGGACAGGCGCGGCCCCGTACGGGTCGTGGTGGCGGTCGTCATACGTCCTCCCGCATCATCCGCAGGTAGACGATAGAGAAGACGCCACCGACGGCGAGCAGCACGATGGCCAGCGCGGCGCCGTAGCCGAGCTGGTAGAACTTGAACGCCGACTGGTACATGTAGATCGGCAGCGTCTGGGTCTTGGTCCCGGGCCCACCGCCGGTCATCACGAAGATCAGGGTGAACACCGCCAGGGTCTGCAGCGTGATCGTCATCAGGTTCGTCATCATCGCCCGGCGCATCAGCGGCAGGGTGATGTGCCGCAGCCGGGCGAACGCCGAGGCGCCGTCGACCGCGGCGGCCTCCAGCAGATCGTCGGGCACGTTCGACAGCGCCGCGGAGTAGACCAGCATGGAGAACGCGGTGCCGCGCCAGATGTTGGCCAGCGTCACCGACAGCAGCGGTGCGGCGTACAGCCAGCTTTTTCCGTGCAGGCCCACGGCGTGCAGGATCGCGTTGAGGGTGCCGTCATCGGACAGGAACGCGTACCAGACGAACCCCGCGACCAGCTCGGGCATCACCCACGCGCCGACCACGATCGCGCCGACGACCGCGCGGGCGATGCGGCTGCGCGACTTCATCAGCAGCGCCAGGACCATGCCGCCGACGTTCTGGCCGATCACCGCGGAGCCGAGCACGAACGCCACGGTCAGCCACAGCGACTCGCGGAACTGCGGGTCATCGAACATCCGCCGG
>DASQPY010000760.1:0-2867 GCA_035643735.1 Actinoallomurus sp.
GATCTCCGAGGCCCTGGCGGCCCGCTTCGCCGGCCAGCCGGCCGCCACTCCGAGCACCCAGGCCAGCTGCGCTCCCGCTTCCTCGAACGGCATCGTGTGGCTGTCGAACGCCTCCGTCAGGCCGATGTCGTGGAGCAGCGCCGAGACGTAGTACAGCTCGTCGTCGAAGACGATCCCGTGCGCTGTGCCGTACATCGCTCCCCAGAGGTAGGAGCGGACGGAGTGGTTGAGCACCGCGGGCGAGAAGAAACGTGTGGCGACGGACAGCGCGGCCGCGGCGGCGGGAGTCCCTGGAGACATACATCCAGCTTTTCAAATGGTCCTCCGGTCGTGGTCAACGGGCGCCGGTGCACCGAGTGACTCGATCCGGCCGCGCCCTGGACACGGTCCAGGGTGAGCCGGTGGTCCGTGCGTCGTCGGCGGCACGGCCCGACCGCTCCGGCTACTTTCCATGCGCGACCCGGCCTGATGCACTGACCGAGGCCTCCCCGAGGGGACCCCACGCCATCGCCGCGATCAGGACCGTCAGCCCGCAGGCGATCCAGAACGGCGCGGTGATGCCCAGACTCTGGGCGGACACCCCGCCCAGGAGCATTCCGAGCGTGGCGCCGCCCACCTCGAGCAGCGTCTGGACGCCGGCGACCCTGCCGAGCAGCCGGTCGGGCACGGCCCGCTGACGCAATGTCGTCACGATCACTCCCCAGACCATCGTGTGGACTCCGAAGAGGACGAGGATCGCCGCAGCGAGCCAGGGTCGCCTCGTGATCGCCAGCGTCAGGTGCGTGAGGGCCTCGACGCCCAGCCCCGCACGAAGCACCCAGGTGGCACCGAACCACGTCTGGAGACGGCCTGCGACGGCGGTGCCGGCCAGGCCTCCCACCGCGAAGGTGGTGAGCAGAAGGCCGTAGCCGACGCCCGAGAGGCCGAGCCGCTCGCGCGCGTACAGGACGAAGACCGCGAAGGCGCCGCAGAAGGCGACGTTCGCCGTCCCCATCGACAGTGCCAGGCAGCGCAGGAGCGGCGTCGACCACAGCCGGCGGACGCCCTCGGCGATCTCGCCGCGGAGGGACCGGCGCGAGCGTGGCCCGGCCGGCACGGACCGCATGCCCGCCACGAGTACGCTCGCCGCCACGAACGACAGAGCGTCCACGCCGAACGGCAGCGCCGCCGCGGCGGCGAACAGCCAGGCACCCAGTGGCTTGGCGACGAACTGGTTGCCGACCGTGAAGGTGGCCATCAGCCGGGCGTTGGCCGCCGCGAGCCTCTCGGGCGCCACGATGGCCGGCAACCGGGCGACGGCGGCCGTGTCGGCGATCGTCTCGCAGGCGCCGAGCACGGAGAACACCACGTAGACGAGCGGAATGGTCACCGTCCCCGTCGCGAGGGCGGCGCACAGCCCGCCGAGCGCGGCGGCACGGACGACGTCGACGACGACGATCAGCCGCCGCCGGTCGAGGCGATCCGCGAGGACGCCGCCGACCAGCGAGAACAGCAGGCAGGAAAGCGACTGGACGAACGCCGCGCCGGCGACGAGCACCGGGTCACGGGTGAGGGAGGCGACGAGCAGCGGGCCGGCGACGACGGTGACGCCGTCGCCGACGTTGGAGACGGCCGAGGCCGTCCAGAGCTTGGTGAAGTCCGCGCCGAGACGCGCGGATGTCCGGGTACGCAAGAAAGCTCCTCGGAGGAGTGCGGTCATGGGGGGACCGCCTCGAGGGCGAGGAGCCGTGGGAGAGAGCCGCGCGGACGGCGGCTCAGGACTCGGCCGGCTCCCGCGTCGAGGCGAGAACCCTGACCATGCCGAGGCGCATGCGAACTCCTATCTCGCGACCGGCGTCATCGGTGACGGTACGTGGCCGCCGGGCGACAGGACAACACCGTTCTCCGCCCGCGTAGCACGCGATCATTTACTGATGATCATCCCCCGGCCCTAGGAAGGGGACGCGGGCTGACATACCGTCCCTACCATGGACACGCCGCTGATACTGCTCGACGTGGACGGTGTTCTCAATCCTCTGCAGCGTTCCCCCGGGTATCAGCGTTACCGGGCGACGCCCAACGGCATCACGTACCGGCTCCTGCTCAACCCCCGGCACGGACCGCTGCTGACCGGGCTGGCGGAGGCAACGGGCGCGGAGCTGATCTGGGCCAGCTACTGGACCGACACGGCCAACGAATGGATCGGGCCCCGCGTCGGGCTGCCCATCCTGCGGTCGATCCCGATCCCCCCACGCGACCCCCGGTACTCGCTCGGAGGCTGGAAGGCGCGGCACGTCGCCGAATGGGTCGGCGAACGGCCCTTCGTCTGGATCGAGGACGAGCCGGACGTGACGGACGTGCTCGCCGCCGGGCCGGCGCTCGGTCCGCACCTCATCGTGCCGGTCGATCCCGAGGAGGGTCTGACCGACCTCCACGTGGAGCAGGCGCGTGGCTGGCTGGAACAACTCGAACAGCGAGATCGTTACGGTCAGTGATCGACACAAAGGAGTGATCATGACTTCGGTCCGGGTTGAACGCACTGACGACGGCGGATTCGTCGCCCGAAACGGCCGTGGCGCCGAGGTCGCCATCGGCGGCGCGAGCGACGACGGCGTCTTCAGCCCGGTGGAGCTCCTGCTCGCCGCTCTCGGCGGCTGCGAGATCGTCACGGTCGAGCCGCTGACCGCCGACCGCGGCCACCGGCTCGTGAAGCTCGCGGCCACGGTCGAGGCCGAGAAGGTCGCGCCCACCCGACTCGGCACGATCACGGTCACCTACGACGTCGAACTGCCCCCGGGCGACGACGACGCCGCCAAGGTCTTCACCGACGTCGCCCACCGCGTGCACGAGAACCACTGCACGGTCGGGCGGGCGCTGCGCGAGGTGAC
>DASQPY010000761.1:0-14781 GCA_035643735.1 Actinoallomurus sp.
GTGGGTGAGCGTGCGCGAGGCGCTCGTGCCGATGTACTACGGCGACCCGCGTGAGTCCCTCCACCTGGCCCGGCGCGCGCAGGACCTCGCCGGCCGTACGCCCAGCGCCGCCGCCGCGATGGCCCCGATCGTGGAGGCCCGCGCCCTCGGCATGCTGGTCAGACGCGGCCGCGGAGACGCCGCCGGCAGCGCCAAGCGGGCGATCGCCCGCGGCCAGGCGGTCTTCAGTCAGCTCGGCAAGGACCAGGTGGCCGACACGGCGTTCGGCTACACCGAGCGGCAGCTCGCGTTCCACATCGGGGACACCTACACCAACCTGGGCGACCACACGCACGCCGAGGAGTCACTGCGCCGTGCCCTCACGCTCTACCCGGCCGGCGCCGAGCTCGACCGCACACTCATCTGGCTGAACCGCGCCTCGTGCCGGCTGCAGAAGGGCGAGCCCGAAGAGGCACTGCGCGCCGCGCGGGACAGTGTGCTCGCCCTGTCGCCGGGCCAGTTCACCGACATCATCGCCCAGCGCGCCCGCCAGCTCGTCGGCACCGCCGTGGCACAGTACGGCGAGACCACCGCTGCCAAGGAGTTCCGCGAGGTGCTGGCCTCACCGGCGAGGGCCGTGTCCTCCAACGAGAAGCAGACCTGACCCCATGGCACGCGTGCTCGGCGCCGCCGCCCCCCGGCGGCGGCGCAAGAACCCGCCGCTCTGGACCTTCTCCGCTCTGCGCATCCGGAGGTACGCCCCCGAAGACCACGCACCCGTGTTCGCCCTCCACCAGGAGTGCCTGGCCCAGGTCGGCCTGCGCCCGGGCGACGGGGTGTACTACGACGACGACTTCGCCCAGGTGGAGGAGGTCTACCTCCACGCGGGCGGCGAGTTCCTCGTCGGCGAGGTCCACGGCGCGGTGGCCGCGATCGGCGGCCTCCGGCGCGTGAACGCCGGTACCGCCGAGATGGTGCGCCTACGGGTACGCCCGGACCAGCAGGGCCAGGGGTACGGCGCCGCCATCGTCACCGTGCTGGAAGAACGCGCGGTGGAGCTCGGCTACCGAACCCTCCAGGCCGACACGACGGTCAAACAGCCGGTCGCGCTGGAGCTGTACCGCTCCTCGGACTGGCAGGAGGTCAACCGCAAGGTCACCGGCACGACGGTCACCGTCTACTTCGAAAAACGCCTCACCGGCTGACCGCGGCCCTCCGAACCCCGTCTGCCCAAGGCAGTGGCGGCCTGTGCCCGCGGCCCGCCGGGCCTGCGCGGGTCCCAGCGGGTAACGGGCGGGCGTCTCCCTGGGCCCGTGGGCGCTCTTTCCGGCCACCTTCTACGCCCAGCACGCGCTCCATGCGCCTGGGTGGGATGTGGGTCAGCCGCAGCAGCCGCCTCCGCAGCAGCCGCCTCCGCTCTGTGGCGGGGCCGCCGCGCCGCCCGTCATGGCGACCGTGGACAGCAGCTTCACCGTGTCGTCGTGACCGTCTGGGCAGGTGGCGGGGGATGAAGACTCGCTCATCGGGCGGCTGAGCTCGAACGTCGAACCGCAGGCTCGGCAGCGATAGTCATAGCGTGGCACCAGCCCAGGATACGTCTTTCCCCGCCGATCAGGCGGCCGGCTCGGTGACGTACGGCGCCCACTGAGGATCGCCGTCGTGGACCAGTCCGATGAGGCGCCAGTGCGCCCCACGCGGGACGGCGGGCGCGACCGGCAGCTGCCAGCCCAGCTCCTCCAGGAGTTTGTCCGCCTTGCGGTGATTGCAGGGCATACAGGAAGCGACGCAGTTCTCCCACAGATGCTTGCCGCCACGGCTGCGCGGGATCACGTGATCAATCGTCTCCGCGCGGCGGCCGCAGTAGGCACAGCGGAAGTTGTCGCGTCGCATCAGAGCCGCCCGGGTGAGCGGCACGCGTTGTCGGTAGGGGATGCGCACGTAGCGCAGCAAGCGGATCACCGACGGCATCTCCACCACCACGGTCGCCGAACGCAGGCAGGCGCCCGAGATGTCATGGTGGACGATCTCAGCCTTCTCCCGGAGGACCAGGCAGACGGCGCGCCGCAGCGGCAATGTGGTGAGTGGTTCGTATGTCGCGTTGAGGAGCAATACCTGTCTCATCAGACGCCCTCCGGGACGCAGGCGCCGGTGGCCCCGCGGGGCACGCTCCAGCGCGCCTCGAGACGAGGCTCGACGATCTTCAGCACCAGCGCACCCGCCACGAGGACCTCCTCACGGGTGATACCCGAACTGAAATCAGTGTGGCCGCTGAGATGCGGATTTCGCTACCCCATTACCCGGCAAACGCTGTAAAGGGCTCTTCACCCAGGATGTGCCACCGAGGAGTCCTGCCTGGGCGTCTCCGATGTGAGCCCGGTGCCGGAGGAGCCCCAGGAGTCCGATGCGTCCACCGTGGACGGGTCGCCGATGCCCGGCAGAATCTTCTGGCTCTCGCGCCACGTCACCTGGGCGTTGACGCGCAGCATGCCGCCCGGCCGCGCCACTTTGGTCCTGATCCAGCCGGACTGCTTCTCCCCGGGCTTGATCGAGCCGAACTGGCACACGACGTCGTTGCCCTGGCCCGCGCACGGCTGGGAGATGCCGACGATCTTCTGGTCGGCCGAGACCCGGTGGGTGGCGATGACCGTCTCGGCGCCCGCGGCGCCGCTGTTGGTCAGCACCCAGTGCCAGGTGACCCCGGAGTTGTCCTTGGCGATCTCCGGGTGTTCGTACACCATTCGCAGATCCGCCGCCGGCGGCGGGCCGTCCGCGTGGGCCGACGGCGCGACGGCCAGTACGGGAAACGCGAGTAGCGCGATGCTGCCTCTCATGTCCAACCCCCCGATCGACATGCAACAACAGGTCCGCCGGCCCAGGCTACGGTCCGTGACCCCGCGCCGTCGTCAATGTTCGTCATCATTCGGCCATGAGCCGGCAAGGTCAGGTCCCGGCAGGTCAGCGCTCCGCGGCGCTCCTCTCGACACAGAACTCATTACCCTCCGGGTCGGCCAGCACGACCCATCCCGCCCCGTCGGCCCTGCGCAGGTCGGAGTGGACCTTCGCGCCAAGGGCGATCAGCCGCTCCACCTCCTCGTCGCGCGTACGGTCCGCGGGCCACAGGTCGAAGTGGATTCGGTTCTTGGCCGACTTTCCCTCCGGAACCCGCAGGAAGAGCATTGACGCGAGCGGTTCGGGTGCGACGAGCATGGCCTCCTCGCCTTCGGACTCCTCGTGGAGCGGCCAGCCGGTCACCGCGCCCCAGAAGCGGGCCAGTTCCAGCGGCGCGGCGCAGTCGAACGTGACCATGGAGATCACAGAACTCATGAATCCACCTCACCACTCCGATGGCAACGGGTTTCACCGTCGATACGGCTGCCACCGTACATTTGCTGTTAAAGCGGCATGCCCGGCCCTTGCCGGCGTCATGACCTCGTAGAGTTCGCACATGAGCCGACCGCCGTACCCATCCGCGCGCCGCGAGGACCTCGTCGAAGACGTCCACGGCCACCGCGTACCCGACCCGTACCGATGGCTGGAGGACCCGCACGGGGAGGAGACCAAGACCTGGCTGACGGAACAGGACGAGCTGTTCCACGGCGAGGTGGACGGCCTGCCGGGCCGTGCGCGCCTGCGCGCCCGCATCCGGGAGCTGCTCGGCTCCGGCACCGTGGGCTCGCCCGTCTGGCGCGGCGAGCGGCGTTTCTTCATGCGCCGCACGGCCGAGCAGGAGCACGCCGTGCTCTACACCGTCGACCCACCCGCGGCGGAGGGCGCCGAGGAGACCGAGCGCGCGCTGATCGACCCGATGGCGCTCGACCCCTCCCACACCACGACGCTCGACTCCTGGCAGCCCGACAAGGAGGGCCGGCGCCTCGCGTACCAGCTCTCTCACGGCGGCGACGAGGAGTCGAAGCTGTACGTCATGGACATCGCCACCGGGGAGGCGGTGGAGGGGCCCATCGACCGCTGCCGCTACACGCCCGTCGCCTGGCTGCCGGGGGGAGAGGCCTACTACTACGTACGCCGCCTTCCGGCCGACCAGGTACCCGCCGGTGAGGACCAGTACCACCGCCGCGTCTACCTGCACCGGGTCGGCACGGATCCCGAGACCGACGACGTGATGATCTTCGGTGAGGGCCTGGAGAAGACGAACTACTACGGCGTCGGGGTCAGCCGCGACGGCAACTGGCTCACGCTGTCCTCCTCCCAGGGCACCGCGCCGCGCAACGACCTGTGGATCGCCGACCTGCGCACGTCGCCGCGGGAGGACCCCCAGCTCAAGGTCGTCCAGCAGGGCGTCGACGCCGAGACCGGCCTTCACGTGGGCCGTGACGGCCGGGCGTACATCTTCACCGACCGTGACGCCCCGCGGAGCCGGCTGTGCGTCACCGACCCGGCCACGCCCTCTCACGACACCTGGCGGGACCTCATCCCCGAGGACCCCGAGGCCGTGCTGTCCGACTTCGCGATCCTCGATGACCTGGAGCGGCCGATCCTGCTCGCCGGCTGGACCCGGCACGCGCTGAGTGAGATCACCATCCACGACCTGGAGACCGGCGAACGCATCGGCGAGGTGCCCGTACCCGGGCTCGGCTCGATCGGCGGCATCGGTGAGCGCCCGGAGGGCGGCCACGAGGCGTGGTTCGTCTACTCCGACAACATCACGCCGGTGTCGGTCCACCGGTTCGACGCGCGTACGGGCGAGATCACGCTCTGGGCGTCGGCGCCGGGTGCCGTCGAGGTCCCCGACGCCGAGGCGACCCAGGTCACCTACACCTCCTACGACGGCACCGAGGTGCGGATGATCGTCGTCGCCCGGCCCGGTCACGAGGGTCCGCGCCCGGCGATCCTGTACGGCTACGGCGGCTTCAACATCCCGCTGACCCCCGCGTACTCCGCAACGACGCTCGCGTGGGTGGAGGCGGGTGGCGTCTACGTCGTCGCCAACCTGCGCGGCGGCTCGGAGGAGGGCGAGGGCTGGCACCGCGCCGGGATGCTGGACAAGAAGCAGAACGTCTTCGACGACTTCCATTCCGCCGCCGAAAAGCTCATCGCCGACGGCTGGACCACGGCCGGGCAACTGGCCATCGCCGGGGGCTCCAACGGCGGTCTGCTGGTCGGCGCGGCGATCACCCAGCGGCCGGACCTGTACGCCGCGGCCGTCTGCTCCGCGCCGCTGCTGGACATGGTGCGGTACGAGAAGTTCGGGCTCGGCCAGACGTGGAACGTCGAGTACGGCTCCGCCGAGGATCCCGAGCAGTTCGCGTGGCTGTACGCCTACTCGCCGTACCACCACGTACGTGAGGGCGTCGCCTACCCGGCCACGCTGTTCACGGTGTTCGAGAGCGACACCCGCGTGGATCCGCTGCACGCCCGCAAGATGTGCGCGGCCCTCCAGCACGCGAATGCCGCCGACACGCCGATCCTGCTGCGCAACGAGGCCGACGTCGGCCATGGCTCACGCGCGATCAGCCGCTCGGTCGACCTGACCGTGGACACGCTGTCCTTCACGGCCGCCCATACCGGGTTGACTATTAAAGGTGGTGTCTAATAGCGTCCATGATCGCTCTGGACCGGGTCCTGAAACTGCTGGAGTCCGCCCCGGCCGAGCCTGACGTCGGCCGGGGCCACCTCGACCTCCTGGGTGAGGCGGCGGAGTCACACGACACGGTCGCACAGCGGCTCATGCGCTCGGGCGCGCTACCGCGGATCTACGAGCACGTATGGCGGCCGGTGGTCTTCGGCCTGTCCAAGGGCGGCCCGCTCGGGCCGAGCACCGCTGAGGAGTACGCCCTGGCGCGGTACTGGCTGGGCCTGGCCGACACGCCGGACGCGACCGTGCTGGACGTGGCCTGCGGCCCCGGCAACGTGACCCGGGCCCTGGCCTCGGGCATGACCGAGGGCGGCCTCGTGGTCGGCGCCGACGCGTCGGCGACCATGCTGGAGCGGGCCGTCGCGGACACGCCCGTACGGCCCGGTGAGGCCGAGGTCGCCTACGTCCGCTGCGACGCGGTCGACCTGCCGTTCCGCCAGAACACCTTCGACGCGGTGTGCTGCTACGGCGCCCTCTACCTCTTCGACGACCCGTGGGCCGCGATCGAGAGCATGGCCCGGGTGCTGCGGCCGGGCGGCCACATCGTCGTGCTCGCCACCCGCCGCCCACGGCTGCCGCTCGTCGGCGAGGGCATGGGCGCCCTGAGCCGCCTCACCGGCATCCGGATGTTCGGCCGGACGGAGATCGCCGACGCCCTGGCGAACGCCGGCTTCTCCGCGGTCCGCAGGCGCTCCTACGGCCTCATGCAGTTCACCGGCGCCACCCTCGGCTGAAGGCTCAGCCGCCGAGCTGGGAGATGTCGCGGGCGGCGCCCGTGGAGGCCGACGTGGCCATCGCGGCGTACGCCTGCAGGGCAACGCTGACCGGGCGATGGCGGTCGCGGGCACGGTAGGAGCCCAAATCCTTCAGGAGGCGTTCGCGGCGGTCGCGCAGGACGTCCTCGGGCACGTCGAGGCGCAGCTCACGGCCCGGGATGTCGATGACGACGCGGTCGCCGTCCTCGACCAGGGCGATGTCGCCGCCGCCCGCGGCCTCCGGTGAGGCGTGGCCGATCGACAGCCCGCTGGTGCCGCCGGAGAACCGGCCGTCCGTGACCAGCGCGCACGCCTTGCCGAGCCCGCGGCCCTTGAGGAAGGACGTCGGGTAGAGCATCTCCTGCATGCCCGGGCCGCCCTTGGGGCCCTCGTAGCGGATGACGACGACGTCACCCGGCTTGACCCGGTCGCCGAGGATGCCCTCGACGGCGTCCTCCTGGCTCTCGAAGACCACCGCGGGGCCCTCGAACTTCCACAGCTCCTCCTCGACGCCGGCCGTCTTCACGACCGCGCCCTCGACGGCCAGGTTGCCGTAGAGCACCGCCAGGCCGCCGTCCTTGGTGTAGGCGTGCTCGGCGTCCCGGATGCAGCCGCCTGCGGCGTCGAGGTCGAGGGTGTCCCACCGGGTGTTCTGGCTGTACGGCCTGGTCGTGCGGACCCCGCCGGGCGCGGCGTGGAACAGCTCCACCGCCTCCGGCGAGGGGTTGCCGGACCGGACGTCCCAGGAGTCCAGGAACGCGCCGAGCGAGTCGCCGTGGATCGTGTGCACCGTACGGTTGAGCAGCCCGGCGCGGTCCAGCTCGCCGAGGATCGCGGGGATGCCGCCGGCCCGGTGGACGTCCTCGACGTGGTACTTCGCGGTGGCCGGCGCGACCTTGCAGACGCACGGCACCCGGCGCGACAGCTCGTCGATCTCCTTGAGGCCGAAGTCGACGCCCGCCTCGACCGCGGCGGCCAGCAGGTGCAGGATCGTGTTGGTCGAGCCGCCCATCGCGACGTCGAGCGCCATGGCGTTCTCGAAGGCGTCGCGGGTGGCGATGTTCCGTGGCAGCACCGTGTCGTCATCGTCGGCGTAGTACCGCTTGGTGATCTCCACGATCCGGCGGCCGGCGTCCTCGAACAGCGTCTTGCGCGCCGCGTGCGTGGCGAGGATCGTGCCGTTGCCGGGCAGGGAGAGCCCGATGGCCTCGGTCAGGCAGTTCATCGAGTTGGCGGTGAACATGCCCGAGCAGGACCCGCAGGTCGGGCAGGCGTTCTCCTCCATCTGCGCGAGCGTGTCATCGGAGACCGACTCGTCCGCGGCGGCGATCATCGGGTCGATCAGGTCGAGCTTGGTGGTGCCGTCGACCGGCTTGCCCGCCTCCATCGGCCCGCCGGAGACGAACACGGTGGGGATGTTGAGCCGCATGGCCGCGATCAGCATGCCCGGCGTGATCTTGTCGCAGTTGGAGATGCAGATCATGGCGTCCGCGCAGTGCGCGTTGACCATGTACTCCACCGAGTCGGCGATCAGCTCGCGGGACGGCAGGGAGTAGAGCATGCCCCCGTGTCCCATCGCGATGCCGTCGTCCACCGCGATCGTGTTGAACTCCCGCGGTATCCCGCCCGCCTCCTTGACGGCGGCGGCGACGACCTGGCCGACCTCGCGCAGGTGCACGTGGCCGGGCACGAACTCGGTGAAGCTGTTGGCCACGGCGATGATGGGCTTGCCGAAGTCCTCTCGGGCCACACCGGTGGCCCGGAGCAACGCTCGTGCTCCCGCCATGTTCCTACCGTGCGTTACCGTTCGTGACCTCAGCGGCGGCATGACCTCTCCATCCCTTGTGCTCAGACTTCGATCGTACGGGGTAGGAGCACAGAGCTGAGACACACCGTCTTACATCGCGGGCACAACCGATCGCGGGCACAACCAAGGGACGTCATGACACTGGACCATCTCGTCTACGCGACGCCGGATCTGGAGGAGAGCGTCCGGCAGGTCGCCAAGCTCACCGGCGTACGGCCGGTGGAGGGCGGGCCGCATCCCGGCCTCGGCACCCGCAACCACCTTCTCGGCCTCGGCGAGCTGCGTTATCTGGAGATCATCGGACCCGACTCCGGCCAGCCCGAGCCCGAGCGGCCACGGCCGTTCGGCATCGACGAGCTGACCGAGCCGCGCCTGGCCGCCTGGGCGGTCCGCGCCGCCGACATCGAGGCACGGGTCGCCCGCTCCCGCACGCTGGGCTATGACCCGGGCCCGATCGAGCCGCTGTCCCGCCGTACGCCGGACGGTGAGGTGCTCCGCTGGCGGCTGACCTTCCCGTACGAGCCCGTGGTGCCGTTCCTCATCGACTGGGGGCGGACGCCGCATCCGGCCCGCCGCCTGCCGGTCGTGCCGCTGACGGCCTTCAGTGGCACCCACCCGGACCCGGGGGGCGTACGCGGCCGGCTGGACGCGCTCGGCGTCGAGCTGGACGTAGGCGAGGGAGAGCAGGGGCTGGTGGCCGTCCTCGGCGGCACCACCGCGCTGACGTGACGAAGCACTCCGCGCGTGGCGGAGTGCTTCGTCACGTGGTCCGGGTCAGTCCTCCGCCGGATACTTCGGCGGGAGCACGCGCTCGGCGGCCTGGTAGATGCGGTCGACGTCCACCGACGTGAGGATCTTGGGGCGGCGGCGCAGGTAGTTGCGGGCCCGTGCGCCGGCGTACACGTCGACCTCGCGGACCATCAGGACCTTCCACGAGATGGCCGGGCCGTAGATCGCCATCGACGGCTGCACCGGCACCTCGTACCCGAGCTCACCGCTGATCAGCTTGCTGGCCTGGTCGGCCTCCCAGCGGGCCTCGTCGAGGTCGGTCTTCTTGTTGAAGGGGCCGAGGAACAGCTTGCGGTGCGACATCGCGCGTACGGGAAGGCGCTTGTCCCATTTTTCGGAGTCGACCGCGTACACGCCGGTGGGCCCGATGACCAGGTGGTCGATCTGCCCGTCACTGGCGCCTTCGTCGTCCTGGGGGACGGCGCGCGCGTGCAGGGTGCGATAGCCGGCCTTCTCCATGCCGCGGAGCTGGCGCTCCGTCTTGCGCTCGGCCATCGAGGGTTTGCGCCACGCCTCGACGCTGGACTCCTTGCGGCCCTTCAGCACGACGTCCCCGACCACGACCAGGATCGCGACGATGAGGCCGACGGGGAGGTTGATGAGGACCGCGACCAGCAGGCCGATGGCCAGCCCGGCGACCGCCCGGCGGATCCATCTCTGGACCTGGGGGTCACCGATCATGTCGCCGTACGTCTCCTCCTTGGGACGTTCGAACGGGCTCTCCTTCGCGGGTCGCTCGTCGTCGCGGTCGCGTGTGGAGGTCTGTGTGGACGTATCCCGCTCCATTATCGACACTCCGTGCTTGATCGACAGCAGCACACATGATCTTCCGTAAGAAGCGTAACGAGCCGCCGCGCCGAGTGCCTAGCCGTGTCGGGTTGACACTTTTGTCCCCCCGCTTGGGCGATTCGCGCCGCGTGTGCCGGGGTAGATTTTCCATCGTCCCCCACGGTCGCCGTGCAACTTTCAGTGGGCGTACCGTCTTCACTTGTGACGCAAATTCATGACCTCACCGCGCGCGAGCAAGCCGCCGCCATCCGCGACCGCGAACTCTCACCCGTCGACATCACCGAACACTACCTGAATCGCATCGACCGACTGAGCGAACAGGTCGGCGCCTACGTCACGGTGACCGCCGATATCGCCCGTGAGCAGGCCAAAGCGGCCGAGAAGGCCGTCCTTCAGGGCGAGCCCGCGCCCCTGCTCGGAGTACCCGTCCCCATCAAGGACTTGAACATGGTGAAGGACGTGCCGATGACGCTCGGCTCGTCCGCGTACGACGATTTCCAGGGATTCGCCGACGACCATGTCGTCACCTTCCTCCGCGAGGCGGGCACGATTCTTCTCGGCAAGACCAATACACCGGAATTCGGTCTGCCCTGTTATACGGAGAACGCCGTCGCGCGACCCGCGCGCACTCCCTGGGACCTGTCCCGGTCCGCCGGCGGGTCGAGCGGGGGAGCGGCCGCCGCGGTCGCCTCCGGCCTCGCGCCGATGGCGCAGGGCAGCGACGGCGGCGGGTCGATCCGTATCCCCTCCAGCGTCTGCGGCCTTTTCGGTATCAAGCCGACCCGAGGGCGCGTCAGCCACGGCCCGATCGTCCCGGATCTGAGCGGACTCTCCACGAACGGCCCCATCGCCCGCAACGTACGCGACGCGGCGCTGATGCTCGACGTCATCGCGAAGAACATGCCGGGTGACATGTATCACGCCGCGCCGCAGGAGGGAACGTTCCTGGACGCGGCCGACCGCGAGCCGGGCCGGCTGCGCATCGGGCGCAGTGTGGCCTCGCCCGTACCGGGCGCCGAGGTGCACCCCGACTGCCTCGCCGCCTATGACGCCGCGACCGAGCTGCTCACCGAGCTGGGCCACGAGGTCGAAGACTTCGAGATGCCCTTCGACGAGAGCCTGGTGCCGCACTTCGAGACGCTCTGGGCGGCCATGGCGACGCTGACCCCCGTGGCGCCCGACCGCGAGGACCGCCTGCTGCCGCTGACCCGGTGGCTGCGCGAGCGCGGCAACGCCGTGACCGCGCCCCAGCTGATGACGGCGCAGGCGTCACTGCAGCTCGGGGTGCGCCTGGCGATGCCGCTCACCGACCGGTTCGACGTCATCCTGCACCCGACGCTGGCCCAGCCGCCGGTGCCGATCGGCCACTTCGACGGCGCCGGGCCCGAGGAGGACTTCGAGCGGCAGAAGCGCTTCACGCCCTTCACGTCGCTGTACAACGTGAGCGGCCAGCCGGCCGTGAACGTCCCGCTGCACTGGACCGACGGCGGCCTGCCCATCGGCGTGATGCTCGTCGGCCGGATGAGCGACGAGGCCACCCTCATCTCCCTGTCCGCTCAGCTCGAGACCGCGCGCCCGTGGGCGGACCGGCACCCGCCGATCTGGGACTGACGTCGATTTGAGTCCGGAACTGCGGGCATCGTTGACACCGTGAACCATCTCAACGAGCTGGCCGCCGCGTACGGCGTCGAGACCTCCTACACCGACTGGCGGAGGCGACCGGCGGACGTCCCACCCGACACGATCAGGGCGGTGTTGACCGCGCTGGGTGCGGACGCGTCCTCTCCGGACGCCGTACGCGCGGAGCTGGAGCGGCTCCGGCACGAGCGGGAGACGCGGCTGCTGCCCCCGATCGTCATCGCGTACGCCGGAGAGGACCTCCCGGCGGCGGCCGGGGCCGAACTGCGGGTCGGGCTCGCCGGCGGCGGCGAGATCGCCCTCATTCCGGCAGGTGAGCACGGGACCTACCGGCTCCCCGCCGACGTCCCCCTCGGCGACCACACCGTGTACGCGCGGCGCGGCGACCGCACGGAGAGCGCTCCGCTCCTCCTCGTGCCCCCACGCGCGCCCGACCCGGGCCGGCGCGCATGGGGTTTCATGGCCCAGCTCTACTCGGTCCGCTCGCGCGACTCGTGGGGTCTCGGCGACCTGGCCGACCTGCGCGCGCTGGCGAGCTGGAGCGGGCAGGACCTCGGCGCGGGATTCGTCCTGGTCAACCCGCTGCACGCGGGAGAGCCGTCACCGCCGATCCGCCCGTCGCCGTACCTGCCGATGAGCCGTCGCTTCACGAGCCCGCTGTACCTGCGGCCCCAGGACGTGCCCGAGTACGCCGCGGCCGACCCGGAGGTACGCCGCCGGGTGGACGAGCTGGCGGCCCCGGTACGGACGCGCGACCACACCTTGGACGAGCTCGACCGGGACGCCGTGTGGGTCGCCAAGGGCGCGGCGCTGGAGCTGCTGTACGAGCAGCCCCGTACGCCAGGCCGCGCTGCCGCGTACGAGGCCTTCCACGAGCGGGAGGGCACCGCGCTGACGGCGTTCGCGACCTGGTGCGCGCTGGCCGAGGTGCACGGTGCCGACTGGCGTGCGTGGCCCGCCGCGCTGCGCGATCCGGCATCGGCCCGGGTGGCCGCCGAACGCGACCGCCTCGCGCCGCGCGTCGGATTCCACGCCTGGCTGCAGTGGCTGCTCGACGAGCAGCTCGGCGCGGTGCAGGCGGCGGCGCGTACCGCGGGCATGCCGATCGGCGTGATCCACGACCTGGCCGTCGGGGTGGACCCGGGCGGCGCGGACGCGTGGGCCCACCAGGAGCTGTTCGCCCAGGGCATCACGGTCGGGGCGCCGCCGGACGCGTTCAACCAGCGTGGCCAGGACTGGGGCCAGCCACCGTGGCATCCGCAGCGACTCGCGGCATCGGGCTACGCGCCGTACCGCGAGATGCTGCGGCACGTCCTGCGGCACGCGGGCGGCCTGCGCCTCGACCACGCGATGCAGGTGTTCCGCCTGTGGTGGGTGCCGGAGGGCGCCTCGGCCGCCGAGGGCACGTACGTCGCCTATCCGCACGACGCGATGCTCGGCGTGCTGCTGCACGAGGCGCACCAGGCCGGCGCGGTCGTCGTCGGCGAGGACCTGGGCACGGTCGAGGACTACATGCGCGAGGTGTTCGCGGACCGGGGCGTCTTCGGGACGTCCATGGCCTGGTTCGAACGCGACGCCGGGGGAGCGCCGCTGGCCCCGCCGAAGTGGCGGGAGCTCTGCCTGGCCACGGTCGGCACGCATGACATGCCGCCGATCGAGGGATTCCTGAACGGCGACCACATCGCCCTGCGCGAGCGCCTGGGACTGCTGACCCGCCCGGCCGCCGAGGAGT
Source organism: Actinoallomurus sp. (assembly GCA_035643735.1). Classification (GTDB taxonomy): domain Bacteria; phylum Actinomycetota; class Actinomycetes; order Streptosporangiales; family Streptosporangiaceae; genus Actinoallomurus. The sequence goes on from DASQPY010000761.1 coordinate 13,083, forward strand.
ACGCGGAACTCGAACGCTGGCTGCGGGAGTGGCGGGACCTGCTGGCCTCGCTCGGCCTGGCCCCCTCCGACATGACGGCGGCCCTGCACGCCTTCCTCGCGCGGACACCGTCGCGCCTGGTCGGCGTCTCCCTGGCCGACGCGGTGGGAGAACGCCGCACCCAGAACCAGCCCGGCACGACGGATGAGTACCCGAACTGGCGCGTCCCCCTGGCGGACGCCGGAGGCCACCCGGTCCTCCTGGACGACCTGCCCTCCAGCACCCGCCTGCGCGCCACCACCGAAGCCGTACGCCCCCTGCCTCCGGGCTGAGACTGAGGCGCGAGGACGTCCCTGGTCAGGACGCCGGGGACGCCCCGGATTGCGCCGGAGTCCACAGCTACTTCGTCAGGATCCGTACGAGGTGGTCGGCGACGTCGTGGAGCAGGGTGTCCGGCACGATCTCGTGGCCGGCCGCGGTCGAGACGAGCTCCGGCAGGCCGGGCAGGGGATAGTCCGCGACCTCTCCCGCGACGCGCTCGCCGAGCGGCAGGCGGCCCAGTGAGGTGCGGGTGCGGGACCAGGCGTCCGAGACCTCTTCGGGGTTGGGGACGCCGAAGCCGTGGCCGACCGGGGCCGCGTGCCGCAGGCGCACGACGGCGCCCTCGGCGAACTCATGGGCCAGCCGGCAGCGCTCGGACAGCGTGGTCCGTACGTCGGGTTCGAGCCGCGTCATGACGTCGCACGGCGTACGGCAGCTCGCCGCGCAGGTGCACAGCGCGGAGGCGAGCGTGCTGTGCTGCCGGTCCAGGTAGTTGCGCCAGCCCGGTCCCGGCTCGCGTGCGACGCGCAGGGCGCGGTCGGAGGCGGACTGCTGGGGACGGGTGAGGGAGCAGTCGCGGGGCCGGGTCGCGCCGCCGGACACGCCGAAGCGGCTGCCGGGGCCCGAGACCGACTCGGGCAGCAGCAGAGGGTCCCCCGCGTGGCCGAGGACCGGCTCCCACGCGAGCAGCGGCAGGTACTCCGAGGCGATGTGCACCGCGGCGACCAGCGCCGCCATCTCACGCCGGTTCCAGCGGGCCTGGATCACCTCGAGCAGGAGGGCGTACGCAGGGCGCAGCGTGCGCAGCGCCCCGCGGGAGCGTTCTTTGGCCGACTGCGGCATCCTGCTGGCCCGCGCCCGGGACAGCAGGGGCTCGGGCACCCGGTACGCGTCTACGAGCGGGTCACCGGTGCGCTCGGGCATGCCGAAGTCCTCCGCGTCGAGGTCCAGCAGCCGTTGCCCGAACGAGCACATCAGGCGTACCTCGGCCGCGACCTCCTGCGGCAGGTCCGCCGCCCCCGCCTCGCACAGCGCGGCCAGATCGCCGAACGCGTAACGCTGTGCGAGCGTCGTCAGAACCTCCCGGGCCGTTTCCACCCGTTCACTCTGTCACGACGAAGCGCGGCAGACCCGCCCCAATTCGGTGATCAGCGTGCGGAACGGTCCTTCGCCTGCGCCCGCATCGCACGGGAGACACCGTCGCGGCCCTCGATCAGCAGCCGCCGCAGCGCGGGCGGGGGGTTCTGCTCGTCGAGGTAGGCGGTCGTGCGGTCCACCGTGCTCTGCTCGGTCACCAGGAACGGATAGGCGACCTCGGCGAACGTGCTGGACATGTCGCTGGACCACGACGACCAGACCCGCCCGACCTCGGCGAAGTACGCCTCGACGTAGGGCCGCA
>DASQPY010000762.1:0-4604 GCA_035643735.1 Actinoallomurus sp.
CGTACGCCGTCCAGGCCCGGACGTGTCACGAGTGGCGCGGGGACCGTCGTGCCGTCGCCCGTCCCGGGGTCGATGACGTCGATCCCGGCGGGCAGTAACGGGTCGGCCAGACGCGAGCGCAGGCCGTACAGGAGGCCGCCGGCCACCGACAGCGCGGTGTACCCGGACATGTCGCGGCGCCAGGACATCACCCCGGACGTGATCTCCACCGCCTCCAGCCGCCGCGTCGCCGTACCGTCCTCAGGGCGGCCGGTGAGGTCGTAGGCGACGAGGAGGCGGCCGCCGGCGACCGCGATCGGGCACATCTCCCGGCAGACGTCCTCACCCTTGCGGATCAGGAAGGCGCGGCCGCCCCGGTCATAGGCGTAGAGGCCGGCGCGGTCGAAAATGGCCGTCACGTCACCGTCGACCGAGACGGCGGCGTGGGGGGCGTTCGTGACGAAGAGCGTCCGGCCGGTGCGCGGGTCGAGGGTGACGGTACGGTCGCGCGCGCCGCAGTCGAGACTGAAGGCGGCGAGGGTCTCACTGCTGCCCGAGCCGTACGGCACCGCCTCGGGTAGCAGGCAGCCGTGCGCGAGGCGCTTGCTCCAGACCCGGCGGCCGGTCGTGGCGGAGCGCCCGTAAAGGGTGTGCCGCCCGTCCTCCGTGACGATCACCACTCCGGCGCCCGCAGGCCAGCGCAGCGTGCTCCGCTCGGTCGCGGCCGGCACGTCGCCGCGCTGCCGCCACAGGAGGGTGCCGCTCACCGCGTCGAGGCCGACCATGAGGCGGTTGCCGCGGTGGCCGGTGCGTTCGAGATAGGCGATGAGGACCTGGCCGGTACGTGCCCAGCCGAGCAGCGACCACTGGCCGCGGTAGTAGTGCCAGCGTTCCCTGCCCGTACGCGCGTCGCGGACGGTCAAGCCCTGTCCTGACACGACGACGAGCTCACCGTCGACGATCGCGTAAGCCACCCGGTCGTACGCCGGCAGCGCACTGTCGCTGACCGGGGTGCTCAGCTGCCAGCTCATGGTGACCGGGCCGGGCGGTGGCCCGAGGTCGGCGAGCTGCGGTCGCGGTGCGTGCGTCACCGTCCGGTTCACCTGCCACCATTCCGCCTGCAGGATGAGATGGTCCGCAAGTACCGCGCCGCACACGACGGTGACCAGGGTCGCGAGAACGCCCGGCACGGCGCGCCATCGGCTCCGCGCGGACTCGACCGTGCTCACCTCCAACAGCTAGGGAACTGCTGAGAGTAACGGGGATTGGACGCCTGCCACTGATGATGGCGACATGACAGCGCCGGTCAAGGCGGAACGTGCCGCGGTGGGCAGGGACACTCCGGCCGCCGCGCCCCTCACCTGCGCGCGGATTCCCCCACTTCAAGGATGTTTTACGAACCTAAAAGGTTTACCAAGTCGACAAAACGCCATGGATCGTTACCTAGCGTTCATATCACCTAGCTATCGCAATTCATCTCATATATAGGGCTATCCTCGGCCTCGTTGTATCTACCGAGGGCGGGTCAAGTTGCACAACGTCGCAGTCGTCCTGGCTGGTGGTACAGGGCAGCGGATGGGACTGGAGATCCCCAAGCAGCTCGTGAAGATTGCCGGCAAACCGATCATGCAGCACACACTGCAGGTCTTTCAGAGTGCGCCTCAGATCGACGAAATCATCGTCGCGATGACGCCGGGTTTCCTGGCCGAGGCCGAGGCGATCATCGCGGCGGCCGGATGTACCAAGGTGTCTCGCCTGATCGAGGGTGGCGCGACGCGTACCGAGACGACGATGCGCGCCATCGAGGCGGTCGGCGCGACCGTGCCCGAGGCCAACGTGCTGTTCCACGACGCCGTCCGGCCCTTCATCGACCACCGGGTCATCGAGGACTGCGTCACGGCGCTGGAGCGTTACGAGGCCGTCGACGTGGCGATCCCCTCAGCCGACACGATCATCAGGGTGGACGACTACGGCGGCACGGTGATCAAGGACGTGCCGCGCCGTGACCTGCTGCGCCGGGGGCAGACGCCCCAGTGCTTCCGCCTGTCCACCATCCGCGAGGCGTACGCGCTCGCGCTGGCCGACCCCGACTTCACCGAGGGGAAGATCTCCGCCACCGACGACTGCAGCGTCGTCCTGCGCTACCTGCCCGACGTGCCGATCATCGTCGTGCCCGGCAGCGAGCAGAACATGAAGGTCACGCACCCGGTCGACGTGTTCCTGGCCGACAAGCTGTTCCAGCTGTCCTCGCAGGCACCGCCCCCGCCGCCCGGCACCGAGAAGGACTACGCGAACAGCCTGTCCGGCAGGACCGTCGTGATCTTCGGCGGCAGCCAGGGCATCGGCGCCGACATCGCCGAGCTGGCGCGCTCGTTCGGTGCCCGGGTCTACTCTTTCTCCCGGTCCACGACCGGCACGCACGTGGAGAACCCGCCCGGCGTCGAGACGGCCCTGGCCAAGGCGTACGGCGAGACCGGTCGCATCGACTACGTCGTCAACACCGCCGGAGTGCTCCACACCGGCAGGCTGGACGAGGTCGACGACGCCACCATGGACGAGTCGCTGCGGATCAACTACCTCGGCCCGCTGCACATCGCGCGCGCGGCCGTCGGCTACCTGCGCGAGACCAAGGGGCAGCTGCTCCTCTACACCTCCAGCAGCTACACGCGCGGCCGCGCCGGTTACAGCCTCTACTCCTCGGCCAAGGCCGCGACCGTCAACCTCACCCAGGCGCTCGCCGACGAGTGGGCCGGCGACGAGGTGCGCGTCAACTGCATCAACCCCGAGCGCACGGCCACGCCGATGCGTACCCGCGCCTTCGGGCAGGAGCCCACCGGCACCCTGCTCTCGTCCGCCGATGTCGCTCTGACCTCGATCGACGTGCTCCTCTCCGAACTCACCGGCCATACCGTCGACATCCGCCGCCACGACCCGACGGCGGCCGCCCGATGACCAGCCGATGGATCACCGCCGCGACCGGCCCCGCCCTCGCACTCTCCTACCCCGCGACCGTGGTGGCCGCGCTGTGGCCGAGCACCTGGGCGTTCGCCCTCATCGCGCTGATCGCCTATGTCGCCGACGAGCTGGCCGCGCGGGAGAACCCGGCCGGCACCGAGCGGCTGGCGCAGGTGAACGTGGGCGTCACCGTGCGCTTCCTGCTGCGTGAGCTCGCGCTCCTCCTGCTGCTGGTCCGGCAGGGCCACACGCACGGCGCGGGCTTCGTCATCCTGGCGCTGGGCCTGCTCGGCCTGCACGGGCTGCGCGGGGCCTACTCCGCCGTGACCCTGTACGTGGTCCGGCGCCGCCGGCTTCCCGTGGTGACGCGCGGCATGGACCTGACCGAGCTGCGCATCCCGGACGCACCGCACCCGATGCTCACGACGCGGCACACCCGCACGATGCTGCACCTGGACGTGCCCGTCCTGGCCGGCGCGCTGTTCGGCGTGTGGGCCGGCGTGGGCGGACTGGCCGTGGCGTACGCCCTCGGCCTGGCCGCCGCCGGTCTGATGGCCCGGCACGTCCTGCGCAACCGGCACCTCGGCGACGAGGGTCGCGTGTTCGAGGTCGTCAACCGGCGGCTCGCCGAGCTGCGGCCGGAGGTCGCGCTGTACTTCTCCGGCCCACCGGACTCGGCGTACCAGGCCAACATGTGGCTCTCCACGGTGGACGACCTCGACCAACGCGCGATCGTCATCCTGCGCGAGCGTGCGATGGTCCCCCTGCTGGGCCGGACGCGGACGCCCGTGCTGTGCGTGCCGAAGGCGATGGACGTGGTGCGGCTCGACCTGTCGAGCCTCCGGTCCGCGCTCTATCCGGCCAACGTCGGCAAGAACCTTCACCTGCTGCGGATGCCGGGGATCCGGTCGGCGTTCATCAACCACGGCGACAGCGACAAGCCGGCGAGCTTCAACCCCTTCGCCCGTGCCTACGACGAGGTCTGGGTCGCCGGGCCGGCCGGGCGCGAGCGGTACCTGACCATGCGCACCGGCGTACGCGACGAGGACATCGTCGAGGTCGGCCGTCCGCAGCTCGCCCCGATCGACACGACCGGCGTCACCCCGGACCCGATGTTCACCGTTCTGTACGCCCCCACATGGGAGGGCTGGTCCGACGACCTGGCGCACAGCTCCGTCGCGACGATGGGGCCGGCGATCGTACGCGCCCTGCTGGACCACGCTCCGCGGATCCGGGTGCTGTACAAGCCGCATCCGCTGACCGGCACCCGCGACCCGCGCGCGATCGCGACGCACCACGAGATCGTCGCTATGATCGAGCGGGCCAACGCCACCCGGGAGGCCAGCGGGACCGAACACGGCGAGCGGCTCAGGTCCCTCACCCGGCGCCTGGAGGCGCTGGCGGGCGATGAGACGGTCGGCGACGAGGCCCAGATCTCGCGCGACACCGCGGGCTCGGTCTCCTCCGGCACGTGGCAGGAGGTCGAGAGCGCCTGGACCGAGGCCTACTGGCAGGCCGGTGGCCCGCTGCGGCACCGGGTCATCACCGGCCCGCGCCCGCACGTGTACGACTGCTTCAACCACGCCGACCTTCTCATCACCGACATCTCGAGCGTGGCGGGCGACTTCATCGTCAGCGGCAAGCCGTACGCCGTGACGAACGTCAAGGGC
>DASQPY010000763.1:0-13064 GCA_035643735.1 Actinoallomurus sp.
ACGCCACCCGCGCCGCGGTGCAGCGGGCCGGCGGAGCCGTGGCCGGGCTGGTGGGCAGTGGTGAGACGACCCAGCCGGCCGGCGAGCCACCGTCCTGCACCTATGTCTCGGCGCTGACGCACGGCCGGTCGGTGACCGTCGGCTGGGTCGGCGACAGCCGCGCCTACTGGCTGCCCGCGGACGGCGGCGGCGCCCGGCTGACCGACGACGACTCGTGGGCCGGCCAGATGGTCACCTCGGGCGCGATGACCGAGGCCGAGGCCGAACGGCACCCGAACGCTCACGTCATCACCGGCTGGCTCGGCGCGGACGCCCCCACCCCGGAGCCGCACGTGAGGACGTTCACGCCGGACGGCGCGGGCGTGGTCCTCGTGTGCAGCGACGGGCTGTGGAACTACCTGCCCGAGGCCGCCGAGCTGGCCGCGGCCGTGCCCTCCGCCGCGTCGGAGCCGCTGAACGCGGCCCGGTCGCTGACCCGCCTGGCCCTGGACGCCGGCGGCCGCGACAACATCACCGTCGTCGTCATCCCCTTCCCGCCGTCCCACCACCCGATCCAGGAGCAGGCCGAATGAGCGATCCGGATTTCACGCTCACCATCGATCAGAACAAGTACCTGCCCGAAGGCGGCCGGGAAGTCCACGCGATCGTGACGGTCGAGGCCAGTGGAGTGCCCGCCGCCGACGCCGTGCGCTCGACGTCCGCCGCCGAGGTCATCATCATCGACACCTCCGGGTCCATGGACTATCCCCGCACCAAGATGTCCGCGGCGATCAGGGCCGCGCAGACCGCGGTGGACTCGCTGCGCGACGGGGTGCACTTCGCGGTGGTGTCCGGGTCGGCACGCGCGCGGATGGTGTACCCGCCGGGCGAGCAGCTCGTCGCCGTGGACGGGCGCACCCGGCAGGAGGCCAAGGCGGCGCTCGAACGCGTACGCCCGGCCGGCGGCACCGCCATCGGCGCGTGGCTGAGCCTCGCCGACCGGCTCTTCGCCCCGTACCAGGGCGGCATCCGGCACGCGATCCTGCTCACGGACGGCAAGAACCAGCATGAGAGCCCCGAGCAGCTCGACGCCGTGCTGAAGGGCTGCGCCGGGCACTTCGTGTGCGACTGCCGGGGAGTCGGAACCGACTGGGAGGTCGCCGAGCTGCGCAAGGTGGCCCAGGCGATGCTCGGCAGTGTCGACATCGTGGCCAGCCCGGCCGACCTCGTGACCGACTTCCGCGCCATGACCGAGGCGGCGATGGGCAAGGCGGTCGCGGACGTGTCCCTGCGGGTGTGGACACCCCAGGCCGCACGCCTGCGCTTCGTCAAGCAGGTCACGCCCACGGTCGATGACCTGTCCGGCAAGCGGGTGGAGGCCGGTCCCCGCGCCGGGGACTACCCGATCGGCGCGTGGGGCGCGGAGAGCCGCGACTATCACATCTCGGTCGAGGTGCCGCCGGGCATGATCGGCCAGGAGCTGCGGGCCGCCTGGGTCAAGCTGGTGCTGCCCGGTGCGAGCCCCGGCGAGGAGCAGGTGCTGGCCACCGGCAACGTCCTGGCCGAGTGGACCGACGACGAGGCGCAGTCGACGCGGATCAACCCCAAGGTGGCGCACTTCACCGGGCAGGCCGAGCTCGCCGACGCCATCCAGGAGGGACTGCAGGCCCGTAAGGACGGCGACCTCGACACCGCGACGGCCCGCCTCGGCCGCGCGGTCGCGCTGGCCCACGAGTCGGGCAACGAGGCCATCGCCGGCCTTCTGGACAAGGTCGTCGACGTCGAGGACCACGCGACCGGCACCGTACGGCTGAAGAAGGACGTCGACAAGGCGGACGAGATGTCGCTGGACACCCGTTCGAGCAAGACCGTGCGCACGCGCAAGGGTGGAGTCTGACCATGGCGACCTGTCCGGCCGGGCACACGTCCGGCGCCGACGACTACTGCGACGTCTGCGGCGCCCGCATCACGGGCGCGCCGTCGGTCCCCGCGTCCACGGGCGCGCCGTCCGGAGGTCCGGATCCGGCCGGTGGCACGGCGGGTGAGTCGTGCCCGGACTGCGCGGCACCGCGTACCGGACGGTTCTGCGAGGGCTGCGGGTACGACTTCGCCATCGGAGCGGGCCGGCCGGCCGCCACCGGACCGATCAGGACCGCCGCGTCCGGCGGCTCGGTCCCGTCCACGCCGCCGGTTTCGTCCGCGCCGTCCGTTCCGGCAGGCGCGGACCTCGACGAGGACGCGGTGACCGGGCCGTTCCGCGGCACGCCCGCTCCTCCGGCGGCCGGCTGGACGGCCGTGGTCGCCGCGGACCGCGACTACTACGAGGCCGTCCTGCGGCAGAGCGAGGAGAACGGCGCCTTCCCGTTCCCGCCGTACTGCCCCGAGCGCCGGATCCCGCTGGCCGGGCCCCAGGTCCGCATCGGGCGGCGGAGCGTCTCGCAGGGCACCGTGCCCGAGATCGACCTGAGCGAGCCGCCCGAGGACCCGGGCGCCTCGCACACCCACGCGGTGCTGCTCGCCCGGCCCGACGGCACCTGGTCGCTGGTCGACCCCGGCTCCACCAACGGCACGACGGTGAACGGGGGCGACGACCCGATCCCGGTCAACGTGGAGGTGCCCATGCGGGACGGCGACCGGATCCACATCGGCGTCTGGACCACCATCACGCTGCGGAGAGGCTGACGCCCGGTGACTCTGACATCCGCTCCACCCTCACGGCCGCCGGCCCGGCGCTCCGGCGTGGCACGGGCCATCCGGGTCCGGTCACTGCCGGGACGCATCAGGGCGTTCGCGTTCCTGGTGATCCTCGCCCTCGCCGCGGTGTTCGCGGTGTCCGCGCTCGCGGTCCAGGACGCGCGGGACGGCCTGCGGGTCATCGGCCACGACGCGGGCCCGCAGGTGGTCGCCACCGGAGACCTGTACTTCGCGCTCAGCGACATGGACGCCCAGCTCGCGGCCGTACTCCTGATGGGCCGCGAGCAGAACCTCGGCAGTGGCCGCGCACGTGCGCTCCAGGTGTACGACCAGCGCCGCTCCGAGGCGCACCGTGCGCTGCTGCAGGGCTCCAACCTGGCCCGGAACGACCCGGCCGAGCAGCAGACCGCACGCTCGGTGCTCGACGCGCTGGGCCGCTACGAACAGCTCGCGGGCCAGGCGCTCCAGCTCGACCAGCGGCAGAGCCACGCGGCCGGGCCGCCGAGCAAGGAGGTCGGCGACCTCTACACGCAGGCCACGAACCTGATGAAGCTCGACGTGCTGCCCAAGGCGTACAACCTCACGCTGGACAACGGGACCACGGTGCGGCGGACGTATGAGTCCAAGCATTCGGAGGTGCTGGCCGGACGGGCCTGGGTGCTGCTGACCGGGCTGGTGCTCCTCGTCATCCTGGTGGGGCTCCAGGTCTACCTGGCGGTGCACTTCCGCCGCCTGGTCAACCCGGTGCTCGCGCTCGCGACGGTCGCGTCGATGATCCTCATCGCGGCGACGGTCGGAGTGCTGACGAGCGAGGCGGACCACCTGCGCAAGGCCAAGAACGACGGGTTCGACTCGGTCCTGTCACTGTCCCGGGCCAGGGCGATCAGTAACAACGCCAACGCGGACGAGACCCGCTATCTGCTCGACCCGGCACTCGCGGACACGTACGAGCAGGTCTACCTCGACAAGTCACAAGAGATCCTCTACGTCCCGGCCGGCAACCTTGCCGCGTACTACAAGCAGCTCGACCAGCGGGTGGCCGCGCGTTCGGGCTTCATGGGCTTCCTCGGCACCGAGGCGCAGCACGTGACTTTGCCGGGCCAGAAGGCGGCCCTCGACCGGACGCTCCGGGGCTACCAGGGGGTCCAGCACGACGACAGCCGCCTGCGGTCGCTCGCGACCACCAGCGGCGGACGCCACGACGCGATCGTGGTCCGCATGGGCACGGCGTCGCAGCACTTCGCCGCCTACGACCAGGCGCTCGTGCGGCTCACGGCCATCCACCAGAAGGCCTTCCAGAACGCCATCCGTGACGGCGACGACGGATTGAGCGGATGGAACATCGGCCTCCCCGCCGCCGCGATCGTCATCGCCCTCCTCGTCCTGGCCGGCGTACGGCCGCGGCTGTCCGAGTTCCGGTAAGGGAGCGAGTCATGCGAGTAGGTCGAATTCTCGGCGCCGCGCTTGCGCTGGCCGCGGCCATCGCCGGGTGCGGCACCGGCGGTGGCGCGAAGTCGGTCGCGGGCAAGGACACGCTGGTGGTCGGCGTCTCGAAGGACCAGCCGGGACTCGGGCAGCGTCAGCCCGACGGCACCTTCAAGGGCTTCGACATCGACGTGGCCTCCTACATCGGCGCGCACATGGAGAAGACGCCGAAGAACGTCGTCTTCAAGGTCGTGCAGTACTCCGAGCGCGAGAAGGCCGTGCAGACGGGCAAGGTGGACCTCGTCGTCTCGAGCTACTCGATCACGCCCGAGCGCAAGACCAAGATCGCGTTCGCCGGGCCGTACTACGTCGCCCACCAGGACACTCTCGTCCGCCGCACCGACACCGCGGTCCACAACGTCCGCGACCTGTCCGGCCGGCGCCTGTGCGCCGTCAACGGCTCGGTCTCCTGGCAGCGCGTCACCGTCGAACGCAACGTCCCGGCCCGCCTCGTCCCGGCCGCGACGTACGGCGACTGCCTGACCAAGCTCACCAGTGACAGCCTCGACGCCATCTCCACCGACGACCTGATCCTGGCCGGGTTCGCGCTGGAGAACAACGCGGTGCGGTTCGTCAACGCCCCCATCTCCGACGAGAGGTACGGCGTGGGCATCCGCCAGGACGACGTGACCGGCTGCGAGGACGTCAACAAGGCGATCACCGAGATGTACCTGGACGGTACGGCGGGGAAGCTGCTGAAGAAGTGGTTCGGCAAGACCGACCTGAAGCTCACGACCACGGTGCCGCAGTTCGAGGGCTGCGGCTGATCAGACGCCCGAAATATCGTTTCGGACGTAACCGCCATGTCTTTCCCCGGTCATTCGCCGCGAACCTCAGGATCCGATCACATACTCCCTGCGACGAGAGAGGCAGGCGTAGGATGCCGATGATTTCTTGCACACACTTAGGACGGCGCTGAATGGCGCCGCCGAAGGGTACCGCAGCCGTGAAAGTGGCCGAAAACCTCGGCCTGTTCAAAAGTGCCACGAAATTCTTCAGGACGGCCCGCCGGCTCACCCGCGAACTCCCGCAAGAGCCAAAGCGAATCATTAACCGTTTCGCAAAGGGACCAGAACACGAGCTGACCGCGTCTCAGCGCGGACGCTTCTTCCAGATGGCGGAACAAGCTCGCGACCAAGGCATCACTGCGCTCTCGAAAAAAGAGCGAAGGTCGATTGCCACCGCGACCGGAGGTGTTAACATTCGGACGGGCAAGACGGCGTTCGGGCGCAACTCGAACCCATTGGGCTGCGCCGAAGACGACGTGGTCCGGCAGCTGGGCGGCGACCCGAACGAGATACTTTTCTCACGCGCCACCCGCCCACGCCTCTGGCCGAATTCTCAGGTCGCGATATGCCGCAGATGCCAGGTGACGTTCCGCCGAAGCCAGTTCGCGTCTGGAGCAAAATTCAAAGGAATGTTCGAATAGCCCGGTAGGGGGACACCATGGACGAAGAAGAGTGGGACTGGTTCGAAGAGGTAAATGATCTCGAGCCCACGGACCCGATGCTTTCCGCCGTCCTGCGAGCCGTTCGCCGAGCAGGCGACACATGGTCTTCGCTGGCGATACCCCCTGAGGCCACCATCGCCCGGTTGAACGACGACAGACTGCGCGTCTTCATCGACGTTCTGGACAAAGATCGCGATGTCCTGGCGACCCTGCGAGTGGACGTCACGCGGAACGGAACGTCCGTCATGGCATGGTCCGACGGGCAGCTCGCGGAGGCCGAGGACCGGATCGAGGACACCGATCCCTTCGACGTCGCGCGATACACCTCGCCGAATCCCGAAGAGGTCGCGTCCCACGTCGTCGCCTGGCTCGAGCAGCAACTGGTGCGGGTGGTCGTGCGTTATGAGTGGGGCGCGGGAGATGACATCCGCGCCACGTGTGAAATGCTCCAGGACACCGGAACGGTGCTCGGGACCAGTGGCGACAAGCCACGCGGTGGCCTCGAAACCGCCGACCGCACGATACGGGTCCGCCCGTAGCCGACGCGCCCCTCGGTCAGACCTCCCGCATCGCCCGCTCCAGCGAGGCCGCCGTCTCGACGGCGAAATGCCAGTCGCTGTCCGATCCGCGTGTGCCGGTGGCTCGTAAGCCGCCGAGTGCGACCGCCCGCACGTGCGGCAGGCTCGCGAGCCGCTCCGTGACGTAGGCGAGGAAGCCGTCATCGCGCATGAGGCGATCGTAGGCGCCGTTCCGTCGTCCTCACCTGTGACCACGTGCGCCGTTCGCCGGTCGTTGGGTCGGCGAATGCCGTCCGAAGTGCTCTGATTTCCGTCGCCGGCGGTCTCGGCCCAGGTCCACGGGGCGCGTCGCCGTACCTGGTCGCGGGGTGTGCGGCAGGTCAGGCCTCTCAGGTGGATTCGTCTCCATCTGGCGGTGAACAGATTCACCCGGCAACCGGCGCATTCCGGCCTTTGGTAGCGTTCCGGTCGTTGAATGATCAACTATGTGCATCTCCATCGTCTTCCCGGCGGTGGGCTCGGGGAATCGGAACGGGGTACCGATGAAGAAGCTGAGAACAACGATGATCTTCGCCGTAGGGGGGATCGCCGTGGCCGCACCGGTCATCGCGGCGACTACGGCGCAGGCCAAGGCGTCGACCACGGTGTACGTGTCGGCCCATGCGGCCGGTCACGCGTCGGACCGCAGCTGCGGCACCGCCGCGTACCACTCGATCACCGCGGCCACGGCCGCGGTGGCCGAGGGTGGCACTGTGATCGTGTGCGGCGGCACCTACAAGGAGGACGTCGCCGTGACGAAGGCGCTGACGATCCAGGGGAGATCGAACGCGACCATCGACGCCACCAAGCTGACCAACGGCTTCCTGGTCACCGCGTCACACGCGACGGTCAGCGGGTTCACGGTCAAGAACGCGGTCGGTGAGGGAATCCTCGTCAACAAGGCGGACTCCGTCACCGTCCAGAACAACGTGGTGAGCCACAACGACCTGGGCGGCCTGCCGGTGAACCCGGTGCCGAACACCTACGCGCCATGCGCCGCGCAGGGCGGCATCCCGGGCGACTGCGGTGAGGGCATCCACCTGATGGGCAGCTCGCACTCCACCGTCCGGAACAACATCAGCACCGGCAACAGCGGCGGCATCCTCGTCAGCGACGAGACCGGCCCGGCCGCGCACAACGGCATCTCGGGCAATGTCGTCGCCCGCAACACCTACGCCTGCGGCATCACCGTCGTCGCCCACAGCCCGCTCGGCGCCCCCGGAGGCAAGCCCGCCCCCGACGCCGCCGGCGTGTACGACAACGACGTCGTCGGCAACAACATCTCCGACAACGGCACGGAGGCCGAGGGCGCCGGCGTCGTCCTGGCGACGGGCCTGCCCGGCGGCGCGGTCTACGGCAACACCGTCGAGGGCAACAACATCAGCGGCAACGGCCTGTCCGGCGTGACGCTGCACAGCCACATCGCCGGCCAGTACCTGAACGGCAACGTGATCCGCGGCAACCGGATCGGCACCAACAACCTGCGCGGCGACAAGGACATCGCGGAGCCGTTCGACCTGGAGACGACCGGCGTCCTCGTCGGCACCGTCGACCCGCTGTCGATCACGATCTCCGGCAACGTCATCGGCAAGGACCACTACGGCATCTGGACCACCGGCCCGGTCACCGTGAAGGACGTGCACGACAACCACTTCGTGGGCGTCACCGTCCCGGTCATCACGCACTGAGTGAACGCGGGGCCTCCCCGGCGACGTCGCCGGGGAGGCCCCGTCGCTTCGTCCCCTGGGTTCCGGGACTCGGCAGGCTAAGTGGTCGCGGGGCATCCGAGGCGGCGGATAATCGATCGTCGAGAGCATGGCCTGGGTGTCAGCATGTCCGGATGCAACCAGTGATCCGGGCTTTCGACGATCGCGACCAAGATGCGGTGGTCGCTCTCTCGCTGCGGGCGTGGGCACCCGTTTTCGCCTCCCTGGAGATGGTTCTGAGCCCGTCCGGGGTCTATGCACAGCTACACCCCGACTGGCGCGTCAGCCAGCGGCAGGCGGTGATCGGCGTTTGCAGTTCGGATGACAACCAGGTGTGGGTTGCCGAGGCCCACACGCTCGTCATTGGCTTCGCCGCCGTCCAGCTCCACCACGAAGCTCTCATCGGCGAGATCTCCCTGCTGGCCGTTGACCCCGACCACCAACGCACCGGTGTCGGGTCGCTCCTGACGTCGTTCGCGCTGGATCAGATCAAGAACAGCGGGATGGCGGTGGCGATGGTGGAGACCGGCGGCGACCCGGGGCACACTCCCGCACGGCGAACCTATGAGCAAGCCGGATTCACGGAGCTGCCGGTCTCGCGGTACTTCAGAAAACTCTGACAACCACCAGCCCACCGAGCGCGCTGTAATCTGCACGTTTACCCGTATTTAGGTCTGCACTCCGACGACCAACGCCGACACTCAGTGCTCTGTGGTGGCTACGTAAAGGTCGCAGACGAAGTCGAGGGCTTCTTCGGTGCTGCCGGTGAACCAGATCTGGTTCTCATAGCGGTTGCGGCGGCTTGGTGGATGGCCAGGCCCCAGTGGTGTGCCGAGCCGCCGTAGCGTAGCCGCATCAGCGGCAGGATCTCACCGTCGGCGAGTTCGCCGTCGATGTAGGCGAACGAGGCGCGGTAGCGCACGTGGACCGTGGTCAGCTGCGGCCGGTTCCGCTTGGCGTGTGCGCTCAGCCGCTGGGCGAGTGAGGTCTTGGTCGAGGGGAGGATGGCGGGCATGCCCGCCATCATGCCGTTGCGGTGTGCCGCTGCTGACCTCGATGGCGTCAACGGCATGATCGGCCAGGTCATTATGAAGATCGTCTGGCGAATCGCGCCTGTGCCCGCCCCACGCGCACGCCAGATCGTGCTGACCGCCGCAGAGCGGCACCGCCTGAAGAAGCCGGCCACCTCCCGCACCGCCCCTTACCGGCAGGTCATCCGGGCCCGGATCGTGCTGGATGCCGCCCGCGGTGACTCCAACGCCCAGATCGCCAAGCGGCAGCAGGTGAGTCGAAGAGGTCATGACCCGCAAGCTCGACAAGGGTCTGAGACGGCCGGTCACCGCGGCCGACGAGGCGGGAGGGGTGGCTACCTCGCCCGTGTGACCAGCGCGTTCAGTTCTGGGAGCCGAGCTCGGGAAGGTTCTCGGCCAGTGGTACGAACTCGGTCACCGACAGCAGCCCGTCGTGATCGGTGTCGTACTCGACGAACAGCGCCTTGACGATTCCCGAAAGATCATTTACCTCGGCCGCCGGGAACATCCCCGCGATCGCCTCGGTCACCTCGTCTACGGTGAGCCGCCCATCCCGGTCGGTGTCGTATCGAGCGAATACGGCCTCGTACTGATCGGACATGATTCCCTTCCACCAGAGCCCACCAAAGTCCTTGATCGTAACCGCTCCACTCCTTACCAGGAGACGACGACCCCCACCTCGCACGGGTCGGCCTGGTGAGAGCACGCCCGCAGGTTGAAGGCTGGTCGCGGTCGATCTTCCTGCGGGGGCCACGGCGCGGGCCGCCGGCGCGGCGCCGCGCATCGTTCGACGGATTCGCGCGGGCCATTGCCGTCCCGATCGGTCGCGCTTTATGATCACGCCGACCCGGTCACCTTCCGACAAACGTAGTAGGCGTCGCCGCGCTCGCGGCATGGTCGAGCGCGATCATCCGACGTGGGGTATGGGCCGAACCCCCAGGAGGAGTCCGATGTACTCGGAGATCCAGCAGCTCGTCGACTCGGTCGCGGCGACGCTGTCGCGTCCGGCGATCGTCGAGGACCGTCGGCAGCGGCTGGTGGCCTACAGCCGGCACAGCGAGCCGATCGACGCGGTGCGCCATGCCTCGATTCTGCAGCGCTGCGTGTCCGCCGAGGTGATGGCATGGCTGCGGCGGTTCGAGCTGGCCAAGGCGCGGGGCCCGGTGCGCACTCCGCAGAATCTCTCGCTCGGCATGCTGCCGCGGGTCTGCGTACCGATCCGGCACCGTGACCTTCTCCTGGGATACCTGTGGTTCATCGACGAGGAAGAGTCGATGAGCTCGGAGCAGCTCGCGCTGGCCGAGACCGCCGCCGAGGGCTTCGCGCTCGCGCTCTACCGCGAGGTGCTGGCCGGCGAACTCGCGTCGAGCCGGGAGACGGAGGCGATCCGGAACCTTCTTCTCTCAGAGAGCGACGCCCAGTCCTACGCGGCGCGCATCCTCATCGACGGCGACCACTTCGACCCGTCCCTGGGCGTCGTCGTGCTGGTCGCCCAGCCGGTACTCGCACGCGACGTCATTCCGGATGACCAGGTACGGCTCGCCGTCGAGCATGCGCTCGTCAACATCCGGCACGAGTTGCCGGCCAGACATGCCCTCCATCTCGTCTCCTACAGTAACGGCCTGCTGTTGTTCGGTACGGAGGGCGAGGCGGCCGAGCCGGCCATGGAGCGTTGTGCGTCCCAACTCGGCCATGCCCTGCAAAGCGCGTTGTCCGGACTCGAGCAGGCGTCGTCATTCGTCATCGGCATCGGACAGCCACGGCCGCATCTGAAGGAGGCACGCGACTCCTATCTCGAGGCGAGCCAAGCCGCGCGCATCGCCGCCTTGATGCCCGACGTCGGCAGGATCGCTCGATGGTCGCAGCTCGGCATTTACCAGCTACTCACGCAGGTGTCCACTCACGATCTCGGCGAGCTGGTGCTTCATCCCGGGCTCGAGCGGCTCCTCGCCGACCCGGAGGCGGCCCCGCTGCTCCAGACGCTGGAGGCCTACCTCGATCTCGCCGGAAACGCGCTCGCGACCTCCGAACGCCTCCAGCTGCATCGCACGTCGCTGTACTACCGGATCCAGCGCCTCGAGCACCTCGCGGGGACCGACCTCAAGGACGGAAACGAACGTCTCAGTCTCCACCTCGGGCTGAAACTCGCCCGGCTCACCGGCCGCTACCGGCCCGCCGGCTGAACGAATCGCGGATCATGATCGCGGCGCACGCGAGCGCGATGAGCAGTGCGGCCGACGACAGTCCCACCGCCCAGTGAGCGGCGCGTGCGCCGGTCGCCGCGTCCCCGGAGCCGCCCGAGGCCCGAATCGGCTCACCCGCGGATTGTGCGGCGCCGGTCGCCGATGGCGGCAGGATCTTGAGCACCGGAGCGGGCCGCTCCGGCTCGGGAGCATTCGGCTGCTGCTCCTGGATCCAGCGCACCACCTCACCGTTGCTGTAGTACTGCAGCGTCTTGAAGGCCATGGAGTCCGCCTTCGGCAACGGTCCCGCGCTCACGGCGAACTCGTCGTACTCGTCCGGCCGGATCCCCGCCTTCTGGTCGTCCGCGGTCCAGATGATCTCGCTGACCGTCTCGGTGACCTTGGCGCCGTGCGCCTCGACCGGCGTGGACGGTTTGCCCTTCTTGATCTCATACGACCAGCCGGGGTGCGGCTTCACGCGGACGGAGGCCAGCGGCAGGTCGGCCGGCAGCTGGACGTCGACCTTGACGGTGTTCGCGTTGTCCCGCTCGTTGGGAACGCGGAAGACCAGGGCCGCGTACGCGCCCTGTGTCGCCGTTTCAGGAGCGACCGTCACGTGCGCCGACGCCGCCGTCGCCCCGAGCCCGACGAAGAACACCGCCCCGGCCGCGACCACAGCGCCTCGGATGGAACGCCGCCACATGTTCTCTCCTATTGGTCATTGGACCATCAGCCGAGCCGGCCGAGCGTGGTCTTGATCAGCTTGTCCAGCTTCTCGTTGGAATCGGCACGCTGCCCGATCTTGTGGATCTGGGCGAGCTGCAGATAGACGACGGCGTTCGCCCTGTGGGCGACGACGGTCGCCAGATCGTCGTACGTCTTGATGCCGAGATCCGGTGGCGAGGTGTGCGCCAGTTGCTGCGCGAAGCCCGTCCACCCCTTCGACTTGAACGTGCGGCCGTTGACCTTGTAGCTGCCGACGATGATCGGCGGCCCGCCGAGGATGCTGAAGGAGTCGGGACACTTGGCCGCCTCGGCCATCACGGTCTTCATCCCCGCGTCGGCGAGTGCGTCGTTGGTGAAGACGACCGCGCCCTGGGTGACGACGGGAAGCGAGGAGCGGTCCGGATTGGGCGGCCCGACGATGAAGCGTCCGGTGGAGTTGCCGCCCACCAGCTCGACGGCCGGTTGCACCTGCACCTTGGTGTCGTCGGCACGCTGGACGTAGGAACAGGTCGGCACACTGTCCGGCGGGGTGTAGATCACATGTGAGCCATGTCCGGAGTCATCGACGCGGATCGCCCCTTTGCCGATGTCCTTGGTCGTGGCGAATCCGTACTGGACGGACTTCACGGTGTACGGAGGGTGGGTGAGCTCCTTGCCGGAATCGGAGCCACAGCCGGCCAGGACCATGGCCGCGCCGACCGCCGCCATGAGTCCGGCACGCTGCTTCCTCGTGGCACGAAGACGCGCGAAAACCATCTGTTGCTGTCCTTTCAGCGCGCGGTGAAGGGGAAGTGCACCGGTACCTCGTCGAAGTCAGAGGTCCTGATGTCCAGCCACAGCACCCACGAGCCCGGGTAGGGAATGGATATCGCGCTTGCGACATAGTGGCCGGGTTCGGCCGCGGACACCTTGACCGGCAGGGCGCCGATGCTCTTGTCGGCCGGTTGCAGCCGGCCGGAGACCTCGGGAACGTTGACCAGCGTCCTGTCCTTGGCCATCAGGTAGATGTCGGCGACGTTGGCGCCCTGCTTCGCCGGTGTCAACTCCACTTCGACGCGACCGCCGTCCAGGCCGGTGTGCGTACCGGCCGTGGCCGGAATCGCGGCCTTCGCCCGCATCGGCGGCGCGTAGCTGGTGCGAGCGGGAGCCGTGTTGACCAGCACGGCGGTCAGGGAGAGGACACCAGCTCCCAGGACGACCTCGGCGACCACCGAGCGGCGCAGACCGCGCAGCGCCCCGGCGGGCGGCGTCTC
>DASQPY010000764.1:0-13856 GCA_035643735.1 Actinoallomurus sp.
GTGCCGTCGAACCGGGCGAGATGCCACCAGTACGCCGGCCGGGCGGCCACCTCGCGTACGACACCGGCCAGCCGGCCGATCGTGGATCCGCCGGCCAGGTCGTGGTGGCCCTGCATGGTGATATCGGGGATGACCGAGAAGTTCATGGAAAGTCCTTCGGACAGCGACGGAACGCCGCAGGCTGACGAGACGCAGAGGTCAGGTCAGCGACAACACGAAGGACACAGCGCGACGACCGCGTGGCGGGAATCCACGTCGGCGGCCGGAAGGGTACGCGCTGGCATGGGAGAAGTCTGCTGGCCGCCTTCACGCCCTGTCAAGCTGGACTAATACCGCTACCAGCCATGAAGCACGCCATTCGCCCAGGGGTAGACGTCGAACAGTTCACCGGTTGGCCACCTTCGGTCCTGGCGCCGTACGCCGCAGCGCGCCACCATCAGTGCGGTTTGGAGCCCGCGCGGATAGGGCGCGCGTAGCGCAGTCCTAGCCGCGCGGGCTCTCACGAGACGGGAGTGGGAAACATGGGTCTGGACCGGCGTTCTTTCCTTCGCAACGGCCTCGTCGCGGGCGGAGGGGCCGCGCTGCTGGGCACCGGCACACGTGCCGCCGCCCTGGTGCGCTCCGGCCGCCCGCAGCTCACGCACGGCGTGCAGAGCGGCGACATGTCCGCCCACGGCGGCGTCGTCTGGACCCGCGCCGACCGCCCCTCCCGGATGCTGGTCGACGTCAGCACGCGCCCGGACTTCAAGCACTTCTCGACCGTGCGCGGCCCGCTGCTCACCCCCGACACCGACCTGACCGGCAAGGTGCGGCTGGACGGGCTGCCCGCGGGCGAGCAGATCCACTACCGGGTACGCGCCGCCGACCTGCACGACGCGTCCCTCGCCTCCGCGGCGGTCACCGGCGCCTTCGGTACGGCTCCGCGGACGCGACGTGACGTGAGCTTCGTCTGGTCGGGCGACCTCGCCGGGCAAGGTTTCGGCATCAACCCCGACATCGGCGGATACCGGATCTTCAAGGCGATCCAGGCCACCAACCCGGACTTCTTCCTGAACAACGGCGACCACTGGTACGCCGACAACCCGATCCTGCCCACCGTCACGCTCCCCGACGGCCGGATCTACCGCAACCTCACCACTCCGGAGAAGTCGAAGGTCGCCGAGACCCTCGCGGAGTACCGCGGCCAGCACAAGTACAACCTGATGGACGACAACCTGCGCGGTCTCGCCGCCGCCATCCCGCAGATCAACCAGTGGGACGACCACGAGACGCACAACAACTGGTACCCGGGCGAGATCCTGGACGACCCGAACTACACCGAGAAGCGCACGGATGTCCTCTCCGTACGGGCCCGGCAGGCGTTCTTCGAGTACCTCCCGATCACCCAGCGGCAGCACCAGGACGGGCGGATCTACCGGAAGGTTTCCTACGGCCCGCTGCTGGACGTGTTCGTGCTCGACATGCGGACCTACCGCAACGCGAACGGCCCGGATGACCAGACGACCGACGACCAGGGCATCCTCGGCACCCGGCAGGCCGCGTGGCTGAAGAGCTCGCTGGCCGCCTCCACGGCCACCTGGAAGATCGTCGCCGCCGACATGCCGCTGTCGCTGGTCGTGCCGGACGCCGACCGCATCGAGGCGGTCTCCCAGGGCGACAACGGCACACCGCTGGGCCGCGAGCTGCAGATGGCCGGCGTGCTGTCCTCGATCAAGAAGCACCGGGTGCGGAACGTCGTCTGGATCACCACCGACGTGCACTACACGGCCGCGCACTACTACGACCCCGCGAAGGCGGCGTTCCAGGACTTCGACCCGTTCTGGGAGTTCGTGTCCGGGCCGCTGAACGCCGGCGCCTTCGGCCCGATCGTCCTCGACACGACCTTCGGGCCCACGGTGAAGTTCCAGGCGGTGCCGCCGCACGCCAACACCTCACCGCTGGAGGGTTCGCAGTTCTTCGGCGAGATCGCCATCGACGGGCACTCCTCGGAGCTGACCACTCGCCTGCGCGACTACAGCGGCAAGGTCCTCTACACGGTCACGCTCCCCGTACAGCACTGACGGGCCGCCCGGGAACGCCGCAGAAAATAGTACAGACCAACACCCGGTCGGGCCGATGCGACATCTCGGTGGCTATTAGGTTCGCAAATACCTCCCAATGCGACAGTTCTACTGTCACGAAACCCGCGTGACTGCTGGGGCGATCACGCTGTGCTCAGGTCTGGTCTCGTGGGGGTATTGAGGCTTACGTTGGCACTAGAAGCCTCCTTCCACGGGAGATCGTGATGGCGCGCAGTCGTACCAGACGCATTCGCCGGGCATCCGCGCGTTTACGCCGCAAGCACCGCTCCGCCCTCGGGCGGACGCATAAGGCCAAAATGCCCGAAAAATCCGGTAAGGACTGACGGAAGCCCAGCACGGAAAGCGCCAGAGGGGGCTGGCGTGGAGTTTCCGCATGGGTGAACGTCGCCAATGCCACTTCCTTCGACGAAGAAGGCAATGCGATGTGGCCAGCAGTAATCCCGTTCACGGTCCGCGGGCCTCCCCCGTGATTCGGCACGCCCCTGATCCGAATCACATCCATGGGAGGACGAATGCCGCGCGTGTCCGTAGAGGTCGACGGCGTCAAGTACGACGATGACGTCGAACCCCGTCTTCTGCTCGCCCACTATCTCCGCGACCGTCTCGGCAAGGTGGGTACGCCCATCGGTTGCGACACATCGAACTGCGGCGCCTGCACCGTCCTCCTGGACGGAATGAGCGTCAAGAGCTGCTCCGTCCTCGCCGTGCAGGCGGACGGCAAGGACGTCACCACCATCGAGGGCCTCGGCGACGGGCATGGGCTGCATCCCCTGCAGCAGGCCTTCCACGAGGAGCACGCCCTGCAGTGCGGCTACTGCACCCCCGGCATGATCATGGCGGCGCTCGACCTGATCCGCGAGAACCCCGACCCGTCCGACCAGGAGGTCCGCGAGGGGCTCGAGGGCAACCTGTGCCGCTGCACGGGCTACCAGAACATCGTGCGGGCCGTACAGAACGCCGCCGGCGCCATGCGTCAGAGCCCGGCGCAAGAGGAGGCCACACGATGACGGCCGCACCCGAGATCGGCAGCGCGCGCCTGCGCTCCGAGGACGCCCGGCTGATCACCGGCCGGACCAACTGGACCGACAACATCCAGCTCCCCGGCCTTCTGCACGCCGCCTTCCTGCGCAGCCCGGTCAGCCACGCCCGCATCACCCGGGTCGACGTCGAGGCCGCGCGCGAGCGGCCCGGCGTGGTCGCGGTGTTCAGCGGCGCGGACTTCGCCGACGAGCAGGGCAGCCTGCCCTGTGCGTGGCCGGTCACCGAGGACATGGTGCTGCCGGACCATCCGCCGATCGCGGTGGAAGAGGTGCGCTACGTCGGCGAGCCGGTGGCCGTCGTCGTCGCCCGCGACCGGTACGCCGCAGCGGACGCGCTCGAGGCGATCGACGTCGACTACGAGGCCCTTCCGCCGGTGCTCGACATGGAGGAGGCGATCAAGGAGGGAGCCGACCTCGTCCACGCCGACAAGGGGACGAACAGGTCCTACGAATGGGTCTTCGAGGCCGGTGACATCGACGCCGCCTTCCGCGACGCCCCCGTCGTGATCGAGCGCCGCTACGTCCAGCAGCGCCTGATCCCGACCGCCATGGAACCCCGCGCGGTGGTCTGTTCCGTGGTCGGCGACGAGTACACCCTGTGGTCGGCCACGCAGATCCCGCACATCCTGCGGCTCATGCTGGCCACCGTGACCGGCATTCCCGAGCACCGCCTGCGGGTCATCGCGCCCGACGTCGGCGGCGGGTTCGGCTCGAAACTGCAGGTGTACGGCGAGGAGGTCGCCTGCCTGCTGCTGGCCAAACGGCTCGGCCGTCCCGTCAAGTGGACCGAGTCGCGCAGCGAGGGCAACGCGACCGTGCACCACGGCCGCGACCAGATCCAGCGGCTCTCCCTGGCCGCCGAGGCCGACGGCCGCATCCGTGGCCTGAAGGTCGACCTGCTCGCGGACATGGGCGCCTACCTGATGCTGGTCACGCCCGGCGTTCCGCTGCTCGGCGCGTTCATGTTCAACGGCATCTACAAGATGGACGCCTACAACTTCACGTGCGCCGGGATCTTCACCACCAAGACTCCGACCGACGCGTACCGGGGAGCCGGCCGCCCCGAGGCGACGTTCGGCATCGAGCGGCTGATGGACGAGCTCGCCAACGAGCTGTCGCTCGACCCGCTCGAGGTGCGCCGCCGCAACTGGATCGCGCACGAGGAGTTCCCCTACGACACGATCGCCGGGCTCACCTACGACTCCGGCAACTACGAGGCCGCCACGGACAAGGCCAAGGAACTGTTCGGCTATGACGAGCTGCGCGCCGAACAGGCCGAACGGCGCGAGCGGCAGGACCCGGTACAGCTCGGCATCGGCATCTCGACCTTCACCGAGATGTGCGGCCTGGCCCCCTCCCGTGTGCTGGGCTCGCTGGCGTACGGCGCCGGCGGCTGGGAGCACGCGTCCGTACGCGTGCTGCCATCCGGGAAGGTCGAGGTGGTCACTGGTGCGTCCGCCCACGGGCAGGGCCACGAGACCGCCTGGGCACAGATCACCGCCGACCGCCTGGGGGTGCCGTTCGAGGACGTACGCGTGCTGCACGGCGACACCAGCATCTCGCCCAAGGGCATGGACACCTACGGCTCCCGGTCGCTCGCGGTCGGCGGCGTCGCGCTCTACAACGCCTGCGACAAGGTGATCGAGAAGGCCAAGCGGGTGGCCGCCCACCTGCTGGAGGCCGACGAGAAGGACATCGAGTTCGCGGGCGGCTCGTTCTCGGTGCGCGGCGTGCCCGACCAGACGCGGAGCATCCAGGAGGTCTCGCTGGCCACCTTCGCGGCGCACGACCTGCCGGAGGGGTTCGAGCCGTCTCTGGACTCCGACGCCACCCACGACCCGGACAACTTCTCCTTCCCCCACGGCACGCACCTGTGCGCCGTGGAGGTGGACACCGAGACCGGGTTCGCCAAGATCCGCTCCTACGTCGCGGTGGACGACGTCGGCAAGGTGGTCAACCCGCTCATCGTCGAGGGCCAGGTGCACGGTGGCCTCGCCCAGGGCATCGCGCAGGCGCTGTACGAGGAGGCGGTCTACGACGCCGACGGCAACCTGACGACCACGACGATGGCCGACTACCTGGTGCCCTCGGCCGCCGACCTGCCGACGTTCACCACCGACCGCACCGAGACGCCCGCCACGACCAACCCCCTGGGCGTCAAGGGCGTCGGCGAGGCCGGGACGATCGCCTCCACCCCCGCCGTGGTCAACTCCATCGTCGACGCGCTCCGCCCGTACGGCGTGAACGATGTCCCGATGCCTTGCACACCCGAACGCGTGTGGCGGGCGATAAGAGGCGGCGGGCCCGAACACTCTTCCCAGCCCGGAGCGGGCGGCGGGCTCGGATCGGCCGGAGGTGAGGCATGATTCCCGGATCGTTCGACTATGTCCGGCCATCGTCGCTGGACGAGGCGGTCACGGCACTGCGCGAGGCCGGCGACGAGGGCAAGGTGATCGCCGGCGGGCAGAGCCTGCTGCCGCTCCTGCGGCTGCGGCTGGCCTATCCGGAGGTCCTCATCGACGTCGGTTCGGTGCCGGAGCTCCACGGCGTACGCGACGAGGGTTCGTCACTGCTCGTGGGCGCCATGACCACGCACTACGAGGTGATCCGCGACCCGCTGATCCGCGAGCACGCCCCGCTGGTCGCGGCGGCCACCTCGACCGTCGCCGACCCCGCCGTACGGCATCGGGGCACGCTCGGCGGATCCCTGGCGCACGCGGACCCGGCGGGCGACCTGCCGGCCGTCGCGGTCGCCATGGACGCCGTGTTCGTGACGTCGTCGCGGGAGATCCCGGCCGGTGAGTTCTTCGCCGACTACCTGACCTCGGCGCTCGAACCCGACGAGGTCCTGGTGGGCGTACGCCTGCCGAAGGCGTACGCGGGCTGGGGCTTTCACTATGAGAAGTTCCACCGCACCGCGCAGGCCTGGGCCATCGTCGGCGTCGCGTGCCTCGTCGACCGCTCGAACGGTGGGATCGCCGGCGCCCGGATCGGCCTCACCAACATGGGCTCCAGGCCGGTACGCGCGTCCGCGGTCGAGGAGGCGGTCGCCGGTGGCGCGGCGGACGGCGAGGCGTTCCGCGCGGCGGCCGAGAACGCCGCGGAGGGCACCAGCCCGCCGAGTGACCTGCACGGGTCGGCCGACTACCGCCGGCACCTCGCGCAGGTCCTGACCGCACGCGCCCTGTCCAAGGCGGCAGGCGCGTAGGCCTGACCACATTTCGCATCGCTGACGCGGGGTATGCATCGTGCGTACCCCGCGTCGGCGAGCAGGGCCCTTCGCAGATGGCTTTGACGGCCCCCGTACGCTGCTTTGGAGGAGGCACAGGAGGAAGGCCATGGAACTCGATCACGAATTCACCGTTCCCGTGCCGGTCGACCAGGCGTGGCCGGTTCTGCTCGATGTCGAGCGGATCGCACCCTGCTTGCCCGGAGCGACACTGGACTCGGTCGACGGCGACGAATTCACCGGCCGCCTCAAGGTCAAGCTCGGGGCGATGACCATCACCTACAAGGGCTCGGCCAGGATCGCCTCACAGGACCAGATCGCCCACACGGTGACCATCGAGGGCACCGGCAAGGAGGCGCGCGGTTCCGGTACGGCCAGCGCCACCGTGCAGGCGCAGATGCACGACGAGGGCGAGCAGACGCGCGTCACCGTGCACACGAAACTCAATGTCACCGGGCGTCCCGCGCAGTTCGGCCGCAACATCCTGTCCGAGGTGGGCGGCAAGCTGATCAGCCGGTTCGCCGGCAACCTCGAGAAGGAGATCACCCGCGAGGAGTCTCCGGCCGAGGCGAGCGCCGCCGCTCCCGAGACGGAGGCACCGGCCGAGGAGGCCGCCGTGCCGGAAGCACCGGCCGAGGCACCCGCGCCCGCGGCGGAACCGGCCGCGCCGCAGGTCGCGCCCACGGAGGCCGAGACGAGCGGGGACGGTGCGCCGCAGGCGACTCCCAAGCCGTCACCGGCCCCCGCACCGAGACAACCCGCGGTCCGCTCCTCCGATGACGAGGCCATCGACCTGCTCGAGTTCGCGGGTCCCTCGATCGCCAAGCGCCTGGCCCCCGTGGTCGCGGGCCTGGCGGCCGTGTGGACGCTCCGGTGGATCATCAGGTGGATCCGCCGCCGCTGAGTCCGGCCTTTTCGGCTCCTACCGGACGTCGCCCGCGCGGCCGCCGTCGAGGAAATCGGTGATCAGCCGGGCGAGTTCGCCGGGCCGCTCCGCCACCATGGCGTGGCTGGACCCTTCGACGCGTACGACGTGGAGCGCGGGGTTCACGCCGGCCGCCTCGGCGAGCCGGTCCTCGAAGCCGCGCCGGTAGGCCGCGTACAGGTCGTGGAACGCCTTCTGCTCCGGCAGGTCCTCGGTGGCGAGGGCGACCAGGAGCGGGCATCCGGCCCGGCGGTAGACGGGGATGAGATCGACCGTCTCCATCGCCGCGCGCAGCCCGTCGAGGACCTCGGGTGACGGCCGCAGCCAGGTCCGCCCGTCCCGCGTGCGGAGGTTGCGCTGGAAGCCCTCGACCGCCGAGTCCTCGGCGGCGCCGTGCCGGCGCGCCATCGCCCGCCGGGCGTCGAGCGCCGCCTCGATGTCGGCAGGCCCGAGCGGGCGCGACAGGGCGGCGGCCATCGCCGAGAACGTCTCACGGAGCCGGTCGAGCTCCGCGCTCGCCCGTACGGGATCGAGCCCGGCGCACTGGTCCGGCCGGCTGGGCGGCGGGGTGCCGTCGAAGCTCACCGCCCCCGGGCACCCGGGGTGCCGTTCGGCCCACAGCGCGGCCACCATGCCCCCGAGGGACCAGCCCACGATGGCGGGATCGTCCAGTGCGAGCTCCTTGACGAGCGTTTCGAGGTCATCGAGGACCGCCGGCCACTCCCACGGCCCGTCGCCCGACCGTCCGTGCCCGCGCAGGTCCACGGTGATGACGCGGAAGCGCGGCGACAGCTCCCGGGCGAGTACGTCCATCGACGTCAGGTTCGCACCCGCGCCGTGGAGGGCGAGCACGGGTGTCCCGGATCCCCCGAAGTCGCGTACGGCGATGGTGACGTCCCCGGCGGAGACGATCTGTTCGGCGCCGCTCATGACACTGACTCTCCCTCGCGTTGGTTGAGGCGTGCGCGTACGGACGCGGGCGTCACGCCGCCGTCTGGGTGGCGTTCGAGCTTTCCCCGCGAGACGAGGTCGTGGACACCCTGACGGGTGATGCCGAGCATCGCGCCCGCCACCGAGTACGACACCGCACGCGCGAAGGGATGCCCGATCCGCCGGACGACGACCTGCCCGAGCGGGGTGCGCCACCACTCGGCCGGCGGGTCGAACGGAGTGTCCCCCGTATACAGCGTGGAGACGACCCGCGCGATCGCGGCGACCGCGACCTGCTCGTCGCCGTCGAGCATGCGATCCGCCAGGCGCGCGGCGCGCTCACGTACTTTCCGGCGCAGTGCCTCGATCGTCTCGTCGCCGTCGAGCAGGATCTCCAGCGGATCGAGCAGGCGCACATCGATGATCTGGGCCAGCTGGTCGACAAGCTCGGTACGGATGACGGCCTCCCTGCGCGCACGACTACTTGACGGCGACCGTCCAGTACTTGGCAGATGCTGTCAAGTAGTTCCGCGACGACACGGCGCGACCGCCCTCGGCCATGGGCGGCCGCCGGGTTCCGGCGTCAGGCGAGTGAGTCGATCCAGCGCTCGAGGCGGCGGCCTTCGGTGGCCATGAGCCCGGGGTCGCGGAAGGTGTTGGTGAGCAGGGAGATTCCCTGGTAGGCGGCGACCAGCGCGTACGCCAGCTCCCGCGCGTCGCTCCGGCCCATCTCCTGGAACTCCCTCTCCACCCAGTCGAGCAGCCGGCGCATGACGTCGGCGATCTCGCGGTTGAGGCCGTCGTCTCTCTTGTCGAGCTCAGAGGCCAGGGTGCCGGTGGGGCAGCCGTACCGCGCTGCGAGCTCACGCTGCTCCACCCAGCCGCGTACGAGGGCCTTCAGCCGCTCCTGGGGCGTCGGCAGCCGGTCGAGCGCGTCGATGATGACCTGGAGACCCTCCGCGTGCGCGCCGATCGCCGCCCCGACGAGCTGGTCCTTGGTCTTGAAGTAGTAGTAGATGTTGCCCACCGGGACATCGGCCGCCTGGGCGATGTCGGCAAGTGTGGTCTTCTCGACGCCCTGCTCGTGGAGCACCCGCGCCGCGGCGGTGACCAGCCGCTCCCGCTTACCGGACCGCCGCGGGACCGTTTCTGAGTCAGTCACCCGACTAACTGTAGACGCACGACATCGGGAGCCGCTAGGTTCGTCGAGTCAGTCAGCCGACTAACTAATATGGAGCTTCAAATGATCGTGGTGACGTGTGCGACCGGGAACGTCGGACGCGAGCTCGTACGGATACTCGCCTCGACCGGCGAGGAGAGGTGCGGGCGGTCTCCCGGCGGCCGGTGGAGATACCCGAGGACTCCAGCCGGATCGGGCACTGGCAGGCCGATCTCGCCGAGCCCACGAGTCTGCGGACCGCGCTCGACGGAGCCGACGCGCTGTTCCTGCTCGTCGCCGGCGAGGAACCGCAGGCCATCCTCGATCAGGCCAGCGCGGGCGGCGTCCGGCGCGTCGTCCTGCTCTCGTCCCAGGGCGCGGGGACGCGGCCGGAGGTCTACCGCCACCCCGTGGCGTTCGAGGATCGCCTGCGCCGGTCCGGCCTGGACTGGACGATCCTGCGGCCGGGCGGCCTCGCCTCCAACGCCTACGCGTGGGCCGGGTCCATACGTGCGGAGCGGACGGCCGCCGCGCCGTTCGGTGACGTCGGACTGCCCGCCGTCGACCCGGCGGACATCGCCGCCGTCGCCGCCGCGACCCTGTGCGAGACCGGCCACGCGGGCCATGTCCACGAACTCACCGGACCGGCGCCGGTCACCCCACGGCAGCGGGTCAGGGCCATCGGCGACGCGCTCGGCACGCCGGTGCGGTTCGTCGAGCAGACCCGGGAGGAGGCGCGGGCGCGGATGCTGGAATTCATGCCCGAGCCGGTCGTCGAGGGGACCCTCGCCATTCTCGGTGAGCCGGCCGCCGCCGAGCAGAAGGTGAGCCCCGCCGTCGAGCACATCCTCGGCCGCGCGCCGCGCACCTTCGCCGACTGGGCGGAGCGCAACGTCGAGGCCTTCCGGTGAGAAAGCCGCCGGACCTGGTCAAGGGCGTTCCTCGCCGAGCCGGGGGCCGCCACCCTGGCCATCGCCGGCCCGACGGCCGACCGCGGCGGTGTTCCGCCTGAGACACCGCTGATCGTGCGTCTCAGACGGAGTGTGTTCCGAGGAAGGGGATCTGCCGCGGAAGCATGCGGCGGCGGAAGGCCGTGTCGTGGCATCCGGCGAAGATTCCGCCCGTGACCTCGGTCCGCCCGCCATCGCGGAGACGGGCCAACAGCTTGGCCGTTAAATCGGAGAGCTGGTCGTCTCGGCCGCAGGTCAGCGACGCCGGAATTCCCGCCAGCTTCGCGGGGAGTGCGACGGTGTCCGACTGTGACAGGGCGGGCGAGGCCGCCGCGACCACGGCGACCCGTGCCCTTCCCAGACCGGCCGCGTACCACAGAGCCCCGCGGCCACCGATCGACCAGCCGAGAATGCCGATGCGACGAGTCTCCAGACCCTCTCCCGCCAGCAGGGGGAGCAGATCCCGGGTGAGCCAGGGCGAGGGCATGCCGTCCGGGCCGGCCCAGTCGTCGACCGCGGCGACGGCGAAGGGCGGCGTTCCCCTCCGTACGGCGTCGGCCAGGTAGTAGTGGATGCCGTAGGCGTCGAACGGGGTCCGGGCATCGCCCGCCGACCCGTGGAGCATCACCACCACCGGGAGCCCCTTCGTGGCACCGGGAGGAAAGCCGACGACGACGCGTGTCGGCGTGGACGCGAGCTGCCGCACGGGACCGGGCTGGACACGCGGAAGGCCCGGCAGGTCACCGCACTTTCCGAGATAGGGCGCCAGCCGGTAACGGCCCGGCAGAATGCCTGCCTCGACCATCGAGAATCCGCCGCCCGCTCCGGTCAGCGCGACCATTCCTGCGACGAGAGCGCTTCGGCGAGACAGATCGCGCATGGAGGAGGAGCGTACTCTCGACCGCCTGCCGGGAAGGGCCCGTACCGGGGACGAGGTTCCGCCGGCCGCGGGCCGCACGCGCCTAAGCTGAGATCATGACCGATTTGTCCCGTGAGCGTGCCGTCGCGCTCGATGCGGCCGACCCGCTCGCGTCACTGCGTGACGCCTTCGTGGTCGAGGATCCCGAGCTCATCTACCTCGACGGCAACTCACTCGGCCGGCTGCCGAAGGCGACCGCGGACCGGATCGCGCAGGTCGTACGGGACGAATGGGGGGCCGGTCTCATCCGGTCCTGGCGGCACTGGGTGGATTTGCCTTCTCGCGCGGGTGACCTGATCGGCTCGACGCTCCTCGGAGCGGCGAAGGGGCAGGTCGTGGTCTCGGACTCGACCACGGTGAATCTGTACAAGCTGGCCGTGGCCGCGCTGGACGCCCGCCCCGGCCGCACCGTGATCATCACCGATGACGACAACTTCCCCACCGACCGGTACGTCCTGGAGGGGCTGGCGGCCCAGCGCGGCATGGAGCTGCGCACCGTGCACACCGACATCGACGGCGGCCTTGACCTGGACCTGCTGCGCGACGCCGTGGACGAGAACACCGCCCTGGTGAGCCTCTCCCACGTCGCCTACCGGTCGGGCGCCCTGCTCGACATGGCGGCCGTCAACGCGATCGTCCACCGCGCGGGCGCGCTGGTCCTGTGGGACCTGTGTCACTCCGCAGGGTCCGTACCCGTCGAGCTGGACGCCACCGGCGGCGACCTCGCGGTCGGCTGCACCTACAAGTATCTGAACGGCGGCCCCGGATCCCCGGCCTTCCTCTACGTACGCGACGAGCTCCAGGCCGCGCTGCGGCAGCCGATCTGGGGATGGTTCGGCCAGCGAGACCAGTTCGCGATGGGCCCGTCCTATGATCCCGTGCCGGGGATCGACCGTTTTCTCGCCGGCACGCCCGCGGTCGTGGGGATCGCCGCCGTCGAGGAGGGCGTGCGCGTGCTCGCCGAGGCCGGCATCGACCGGCTGCGGGCCAAGGGCATCGCGCTCACCGACTATGTCATCGAGCTCGCCGGGGCCTGGCTGCCCGGCTTCGACCTCGCCACCCCGGCCGACCCTTGCAGACGGGGCTCGCACGTCTCGCTGCGCCACCCGGACGCCTGGCGCGTCACGCAGGCGCTGATCGAGGCCAAGGTGATCCCGGACTACCGGACCCCCGACCGCCTGCGCCTCGGCCCGGCGCCGGTCAGCACCGGCTTCGCGGACGTCTGGGAGGCCATGAGCCGCCTCCGGCAGATCATGGCCGACAAGTCCTACGAGCGCTTCTCCGGCGAGCCGTCGCGGGTGACCTGACCGGTCACTCCCACTCGATCGTGCCCGGCGGCTTGCTCGTGATGTCCACGACGACCCGGTTGACGTCGGCGACCTCGTTCGTGATGCGGGTGGAGATCCGCTGCAGGAGGTCGTACGGCAGCCGCGCCCAGTCGGCGGTCATCGCGTCCTCGCTGGTCACCGGGCGCAACACAATCGGATGACCGTAGGTGCGGCCGTCGCCCTGCACGCCCACTGAGCGTACGTCGGCGAGCAGCACGACCGGGAACTGCCAGATGTCGCGGTCGAGACCGGCCCGGGTGAGCTCCTCGCGGGCGATCGCGTCGGCCTCGCGAAGCAGCTCCAGCCGATCGTGCGTCACCGCGCCGATGATCCGGATGCCGAGCCCGGGGCCGGGGAACGGCTGCCGCCAGACGATCTCCTGCGGCAGTCCGAGCTCCTCGCCCAGTCGGCGTACCTCGTCCTTGAACAGCGTGCGCAACGGCTCGACCAGGGAGAACTCCAGGTCGTCCGGCAGTCCGCCGACGTTGTGGTGTGACTTGATGTTGGCGGCACCGGTGCCGCCGCCGGACTCGACCACGTCCGGGTAGAGCGTGCCCTGCACGAGGAACTCCACGGCCTCGCCGTGGACGTCCACGACCTCGCGCGCGGCCTCCTCGAAGACCCGGATGAACTCCCTGCCGATGATCTTGCGCTTGTCCTCGGGGTCGGTGACGCCGTCGAGGGCCTTCAGGAACCGGTCGGCGGCGTCGACGACCTTGAGGTCGACGCCGGTCGCGGCGACGAAGTCCTGCTCGACCTGCTGTGCCTCGCCCTTGCGCAGGAGCCCGTGGTCGACGAAGACACAGGTGAGCCGGGAGCCGATGGCCCGCTGGACGAGCGCGGCCGCCACCGCCGAGTCGACACCGCCGGACAGCCCGCAGATGGCGCGCTTGTCGCCGACCTGGGAGCGTACGGCCTCGACGGACTCCTCGACGATGTTGACCATCGTCCAGGACGGCCGGCATCCGGCCGCGGCAAGGAAGTGCCGCAGCACGGCGAGGCCGTGCTCGGTGTGCATGACCTCCGGGTGGAACTGCACGCCGTACAGGCCGCGGTCCGGATCCTCCATCGCGGCCACCGGGGCGCTGGCCGTACTCGCGGTCACCGTGAACCCCTCGGGCGGCGCGCTGCAGGTGACCCGGTGCGACATCCATACCGACTGCTCGTCGGGCAGCCCGGCGAGGAGCGCGCCCTCCTGGAGCACCGTCAGGTCGGTACGGCCGTACTCGGCGATGTCGGAGTTGGCGACCGTGCCGCCCAGCTCTCGCGCCATCGCCTGGAAGCCGTAACAGATG
>DASQPY010000765.1:0-4615 GCA_035643735.1 Actinoallomurus sp.
TACGCCTCCGCCGGAGAGGTTCGCGTACGGGTCGAGGCGCACGGCGCGGACCGGCTGGCCGAGGCCGAGACGGTGGCGCGCGACCTGCTCGGCTCCGCCCTGTACGGCGACGGCGAGGTGACGCTCGACCGGGTCGTGCACGGCCTGCTGGCCGGGCGTGGCGCGACGGTGGCCGTGGCCGAGTCCCTCACCGGCGGGCTGCTCGGCGCGGAGCTGACCGCGATGCCCGGCTCGTCCGCGACGTTCGCCGGCGGAGTGATCGCCTACGCCACGCCCCTGAAGCACTCTCTTCTCGGCGTTCCTGATGATCTCCTGGCCGCCCATGGCGCCGTGCACCCCGAGGTGGCCGCCGCCATGGCGCGGGGCGTCAGAGAGCGTCTGGGCGCCACGTACGGCCTCGCGGTGACCGGGGTGGCAGGTCCGGAGCCCCAGGACGGGCATCCGGTGGGCACCGTCCATGTCGCGGTGGCCGATTCCGGCGGAGGCGTTTGGACGCGTTCTCCGGGCCTTCCGGTGGCCGCCGACGGCGGCCGCGCCCGTGCCGGGGTCCGGCACATGACCGTCGTACACGCTCTTGACCTGCTACGGCGTGTCCTACTCGATCTTCAGGCGACCGATCCGTGGCCCGGCTGGGCGGAAGATCGGGAAGAACCAGGGTGATTACAGCGTTACGTCGGAAGCGAACACGAAAGCTTCGGTCTGCCACCTGCCTCGTCAAGACAGGTACGGTGGAACCACAAGAAGGGTCAGGACTCATCGGAGGGAGCGAGACATGGTCCTGCTTCGTCAGCTGCTCGGCGACGTACTCCGGCAGCTGCGGCTGCGCCAAGGCCGTACCCTCCGGGAGGTCTCGGCGGCCGCAAGGGTGTCTCTTGGTTATCTGTCCGAGGTCGAACGAGGGCAGAAAGAGGCCTCCTCCGAGCTGCTCGCGTCGATCTGCAAGGCTCTCGGTGTCCCCCTCTCACACGTCCTGCGTGACGTCTCCGACCAGCTGGCGCTGGCCGAGCTGCAGCAGGAGCCGGTGATGGCGGGCGCGCCGGAGCACGAGCGCATCGACGCCGACCGCATCTCGGCGGAGAGCATCCCGGCGACTCCGGAGACGATCGAGAGCGCACTTCGCGCCGACATGGTGGCGGCCTGAGGATCAGGTCCTCACCCACGGCACTCGCGAATGCCCTGCCCGTACGGGCGGGGCATTCTGCGTCTGCGTGACCATATGGTTCCTTTATGTAAGCCGGATCACGCTTATCCCCGGGACCGCAGGGAAGTTCGGCCAGTAGCGAGGCAATCATCCGCGAAAGGAGATCTGGCCATGACGACGGTCAAGAGCTCGCTCACTGATGAGGCGCGCAGGGTGACCGGTGCCGTGCTGCAGGAGTCGCTGATCGACCTGATCGACCTGCATCTGACCGCCAAACAGGCGCACTGGAACCTCACCGGCCGCAATTTCCGCTCGATCCACCTCCAGCTCGACGAGGTGGTCGACCTTGCGCGCAAGCATGCCGACACCGTGGCCGAGAGGGCGGTCGCGATCGGCGTGAACCCGGACGGCCGGGCGCGCACGATCGCCGAGAACACCAAGCTGCACCCGCTGGAGAGCGGATTCCTGCCCGATGACAAGGTGATCGCCGCCGTCACCGACATGCTCGCGGAGATGGGCAAGCGCTTCCGCGACCGCATCGAGACCACCGATGACACGGACCTGGTCAGCCAGGACATCCTGATCGCCGCGGCCCAGGATCTGGACGAGCAGCACTGGATGTTCGCGGTACAGCGCTGATATCAGGACCCGGCGGGCTGACAGGCGGGGCACCAGAAGGTGGTGCGTTCCTGCGCGGGCCCGCCCTGCTCGGCGCGCCTGACCGGGCCGCCACAGCGCCGGCAGGTGCGCCGCCCGTAGACCCAGGTCGTCTCGCCGCGCCGACGCGTGCCCGTCGTGCTCTGGTCGACGAGCTCCTTGTTGGCGTCGACGAGCCTGCGCGCGAGCTCGACGAGTCCGTCCAGATCGGTGACGTCGCCGACCGGGCACCACGGGTCGACGCCGCGCAGAAAGAGTGTCTCGGCCTTGTAGAGGTTGCCGATGCCGGCGAGCCTGGTCTGGTCGAGCAGGGCCTCGCCGATGGCGCGCTCCGGTGCTTCGAGCAGGCGGCGTACGGCCTCGGCCGTGTCCCAGTCCGGGCCGAGCAGGTCCGGACCGAGGTGACCGACGACCCGGTCCTCCTGTGAGGTGCGGACCAGCTCCACGATGCCGAGGGAGTAGCCGACCGCCTGCCATTCGGCGTTGGCCAGCACGAGCCGTACGCGGTGGTCGCGTGGCACCGGCGCGGCGGCCGGCCGAATCCGCCAGCTACCGTCCATGCGCAGGTGAGTGTGGACGGTCAGATCGCCGTCGACCCTGGTCAAGAGGTGTTTCCCGCGAGAGACGACCGCGATGACGGCGCGGCCGGTGAGGTCGGTGGTGGCGATACGCGGCACCCGGAAGTCGCTGCGGGTCAGCGCGCGGCCGGCGAGCGCGTCGTGCAGGCGGCGCGCGGCCGCCCAGACGACGTCACCCTCCGGCATCGGTCACGGGCGGAAGGCGGGGGAGTCCCAGGCGGCCGGGTCCTGCGTCAGCGCGTGCACGGCGGTGGGCAGCTCGCCCGACGCGACGTCGGCGAGGCTCACCTGTTCGAGGATGAGCCTCTCGTTCGCGCGCAGTGCGATCCACACCAGCTGCAACGCCTTGGCGGGGCCCTCGTAGCCGAGGTCCTCCGGCCGCTCGCCGCGTACGCCGACGAGAGGCCCGTCGATGGCCCGGATGACGTCGGCCAGGAAGATCTCCGATGCCGGGCGGGCCAGCCAGTAACCGCCTTCAGGACCTCGCTGGCTGCGGATCAGGCCCGAACGGCGCAGCTGGCTGAGGATGTTCTCCAGGAACTTCGGCGGTATCTGCTGTGCATCCGCGAGCTGGACGGCCGTGACGGGGCGGTCGCCGCCGACGGCCAGTTCGGCGGCTGCGCGAAGCGCGTAATCGACCCGTGCGGACAATCTCATACTTTGATTATCCCGCCTCGGACGACGTGATCGCGCCACCCGCCTCCGTTTCTTCGCCCACCAGTCCGAGAAGCTCGGCCGCCGCACGCGCGTTCGCGCGTGTCGCGCCGTAGGTGGCGACGTACGTGGCGGCCTCCGGGCGCCACACCGGAAGTCCCATCTCGACGAGTACGGCGTCGGGCCGCGCGGTCAGCAGCGTGGTCACCAGAGCCCGGTGCCCGGCGTAGCGGTGCGCGTCCCGTACGACGATGACCAGCGGTCTCCCGGTCGCGCGGGTCAGGAGTTCGTCCGGGTCGGCGGTCTCGGCGTCGACCGGTACGGCGTCCGGCGTCCACGGCCCGAAGCCCCACGGCACCGGGCCGACCGCGATGTTGGACGGCGCCTGCAGCTCCACGACCACCGGAGCGGCGGCCGTGGACAGTGAACCGGTGACCCGGATCGCGCGGCGCGCGGCCTCCAGCCCGGCCGCCCGGTCGACCTCGGCCGTCCTCGGCACGGCGAGCCACGCCTTGAGGGCGGCGATGCGTGCCGCCGACTCCTCCAGGCGTTCGGCGGACAGCCGCCCCTCGCTTACCGCGGCCATGATCTGCTCGCGGATGGCGCGCACGCTGTCCTCGTACTCCTTCGAGCCGAGGCAGAGCAGGTCGGCACCGGCGGCGAGCGCCCGCACGGCCGCCTCCGGAATGCCCATGGCGCCGCTCGCCGCGCGCATGTCGAGAGCGTCGGTGACGACGACCCCGTCGTACCCGAGCGTGCCTCGCAGCAGGCCGTTGATCGCGGCCGGTGACAGCGTGGCCGGCGTTGCGCCCGTGAGCGCCGGCACGCGGATGTGGGCCGTCATGATCGACTGGACTCCGGCTTCGATGGCGGCGCGGAACGGCACCATCTCGCGACGTTCGAGCAGGGGGAGATCCGCGTCGATCGCCGGGACCTCGAGATGGGAGTCCTGCGAGGTCGCCCCGTGACCGGGAAAGTGCTTCGCGCAGGCCGCGACGCCGGCTTCCTGCAGGCCGGACACGGCCGCCGTGATGTGCCGCGCGACCAGCGCGGGGTCGGACCCGAACGCCCGCGTGCCGATGATCGGGTTGTCGTCGGCGGTGTTCACGTCGGCCGACGGCGCGAAGTCCAGGTTCACGCCCGCGCCGCGCAGCTCCGCGCCGAGCGAGCGGTGGACCCGCCATGTGATGGCGGTGTCGTCGAGGGCACCGAGCGCGGCGCTGCCCGGGTAGGGGCTGCCCGTCTCGTGCGCCAGCCGCGTCACGTCGCCGCCCTCCTCGTCGATCGAGACGAGAGCCTCGGACGACTCGCGCAGCCCGGCGGTGAGGGCGGTCAGCCCGCCCGCACTCGGGACGTTGCCGTTGATCGCGAAGAGGGTGACACCGCTCACGCCCCGCTCGAGGCCCTCCAAAACCCAGCGGGGCGCGGCGGCGCCGGGGAACGGCACGAGCAGAGTGGCGTTGACGAGCCGTTCGAGAGAGGGGTCGCTCATCGGTCGTTCACCATTTCTTGCTCGATGTGCCGGTTTGGCTTCGTGGTCATGGATCGCTCACCTCTCAGTACGTGCCGCCCGGGATCGCCCGGT
>DASQPY010000766.1:0-6697 GCA_035643735.1 Actinoallomurus sp.
CCAGCACGTCGGTGGTGGCGACGACGCGGCCTCCCGGCGCGCTGATGATCGCGGCGTCGTCGCCCGGACCCAGCTCGACGCCTGGTCCGTGACCCAGACGCGCGGTGATCCGTGCGATGATCCCGAACTCTCCGAGTTCACCGATGCTGATGACCCACCTCCAGCGAAGACACGGTACGGTGGCCGCCTGATGGCAGTCCCAGGGAGGACGTGATGGTGCAGGCCTACATCCTCATCCAGACCGAGGTCGGCAAGGCTGCCGACGTGGCCCGTGAGATCTCCGGCATCCAGGGCGTGACCCTGGCCGAAGACGTCACCGGACCTTATGACGTGATCGTCCGTGCCGAGGCGAACAACGTCGACGAGCTCGGCAAGCTCGTCGTCGCGCAGATCCAGTCGGTCGAGGGAATCACGCGGACACTGACCTGTCCCATCGTTCACATCTGATCCCGGTGTCCTCCCTGCCGTCAGTCTGCACCACGAGACGTGTACTGGCGGCGGGCGGGCTGCTGACTTCGTTCTCCGTGGCGGTGTCCGGATGTGGCACCGGAGCCGTCGAGGCGCCCGCGCCCCGGCCGCCCGCGGAGGTCGCGGCCCGCTGCCGGGCACTGCACGACCGGCTGCCGCGGAAGGTCCACGGGTTCGCCCGGCGCGCGACGACCCCCGAGTCCCCCCTCGTCACCGCGTGGGGCTCCCCCGCCATCGTGGTCCGGTGCGGCATGCCACGGCCCGCCGCGCTGAAGCCCACCTCCGAGCTGGTGGTGGTCAACGGCGTCTCCTGGCTCGGAGTGCCGGCGGACCGGCCGGTGACCTTCACCGCCGTCGGGCGGCTGGCCTACGTCGAGGTGACCGTGCCGGCCGCGTACCAGCCGCCGGGCGACGTACTGATCGAGCTGGCCGGCCCGATCAAGGCGGCGATCCCCGCGTCCCCCGACGGTTCCCTCTGACCCGTGCTCACTGGGTGCGGCGCCGGGGCGTTCGACCGCGGGGCTGGGTGGGAGTGGGCCGCATCGGCGGGAGGCTCACCGACCGGGTGACCGCGCCACCGTTCAGCACCAGCGGGTCGCCGTTGTGGAAGATCTCCAGCGGCTCCCCTTCGAGCAGCTCGTACACGACCTCGTGGCCGGTGATGTGGATCTTCAGCCGGCGGCCGCGGAACCGCATGCGGAAGACCAGCCGGGTGATCCCGCCGGGCAGCCTGGGGGTGAACTCCAGGCGGCCCTTGGGCATGCGCATCCCGCCGAGCCCGGCGACCAGGGCGGTCCAGGCGCCGGCGAGCGAGGCGATGTGCAGCCCGTCGCGGGTGTTGTGCTGCAGGTCGCTCAGGTCCATCAGCGCCGCCTCACCCAGGTAGTCGTGGGCGAGGTCGAGATGGCCCGTCTCGGCGGCCATCACCGCCTGGGTGCTGGCGGACAGTGAGGAGTCGCGCACGGTGATCCCCTCGTAGTACGCGAAGTTGCGCGCCTTCTGCTCGGGCGTGAACGCCTCGCCGCGCAGGTGCATGGCGAGGACGAGATCGGCCTGCTTGACGACCTGCTTCCTGTAGATGTCGAAGTAGGGGAAGTTCAGCATCAGCGGATACTGGTCGGCCCCGGTGGACTCGAAGTCCCACGGCGCGTGGTCGGTGAAGTCCTCGCTCTGCGGGTGGACCTGGAGCCGCTCGTCGTAGGGGATGTACATGTCGACGGCGGCGTCGCGCCAGGAGGCCGTCTCCTCATCCGTGACGCCGAGGTGCTCGGCCTGCTCGGGATGGCACTCGGCGAGGTCGGCGGCCTCCTGGAGGTTCTGCTGGGCCATCAGGTTGGTGTAGACGTTGTCGTCGGCGATCGCGCTGTACTCGTCCGGCCCGGTCACCCCGTCGATGCGGAAACGCCCCTGGGCGTCATGGTGGCCGAGGCTGCGCCACAGGCGCGCGGTCTGCACGAGCAGCTCGAGGCCGTAGTCGCGAGCGAAGTCCTCGTCCTCGGTGGCCTGGAGGTAGCGGACCACGGCATGGGCGATGTCGGCGCCGATGTGGAACGCCGCGGTGCCCGCCGGCCAGTAGCCCGAGCACTCGTCTCCCGAGATGGTCCGCCATGGGAACGCCGCACCGGCCAGGCCGAGCTGCTCGGCGCGCGCCTTGGCCGCGTCGAGCGTCGAGTGCCGCCACCGCAGCGCGTCCGCGACCACCCGCGGCTGGGTGTAGGTCAGCACCGGCAGCACGAACGACTCGGTGTCCCAGAACGTATGGCCGTCGTAGCCGGGTCCGGTCAGGCCCTTGGAGGAGATCGGCCGCCGCTCCCCCCGCGCGCCGGCCTGCAGGACGTGGAACAGGCCGAACCGCACCGCCTGCTGCACTTCCGGGTCGCCGTCGACCTCGACGTCCGCGCCGGCCCAGAAATCATCGAGGTATTCGCGCTGCTCGCTCAGCAGCCCCTCCCAGCCGGACAGCTTCGCCGCGGCCATGGCTGCGATCACCTGGTCGTGCAGCGCGGGCCGCGACCGCTGGCTCGACCAGCCGTACGTGAGGTACTTGACGATCCGCAGCCGCTGGCCGGGCTCCAGGCGCGTGGCCACGGTGACGCGGCCGACGTCCTCGCTGACCTCCGTGTCGATCGTCCCGTCGGGACTCTGGATCTCATGCCCCATCGCCGCCGCGACCCGGAGTCCGCTCTCACGGGTACGGTGCACCATAACGACGCTCTGTTCGCCGGCGACGCACTCCTCGCCGGCGAGCGGGCAGTCGACCACCGCGGCGGCGCGCGGGTCCTTGACCATGTCCGGCAGCGACTCGTTGGCGACCAGCTCGGACTGCACGACGATGCGGACCGGCTGGTTCACCGCCTCGACCTCGTAACTCATGGCCGCGACGGACCGCTGCACCAGCGAGACGAGCCGGACCGAGGACACCCGGATCGTGTCGCCGGCCGGCGAGGTCCACTCGGCGTTCCTGCTCAGCGTGCCGGCCCGCAGGTCGAGGAGCCGCTCGTGCGAGCCCACCTCGCCGTAGCGCACGTCGAACGGCTCGTCGTTGACCAGCAGCCTGATCAGCTTGCCGTTGGTGATGTTGATGATCGTCTGGCCGGACTCCGGGTAGCCGTAGCCGGCCTCCGCGTACGGCAGCGCGCGCAGCTCGTACACGGAGTTGAGGTAGGTGCCCGGCAGCCCGTGCGGCTCGCCCTCGTCGAGGTTTCCGCGCAGGCCGATGTGCCCGTTGGACAGGGCGAACACCGACTCACTCTGGGCGAGGGTGTCGAGGTTGAGTCGCTGTTCCCGTACGCACCACGGCTCCACGGTGTACGCGGCCTGCTTGATCAAAGCAGTTCCTCCAGGTCGTTGACGACGATGTCGGCGCCGTGGCGCCTCAGTGCCGCCGCCTGGCCGACACGATCCACGCCGACGACGAACGCGAAGCCCCCCGCCCGGCCGGCCTCCACTCCGGCGAGGGCGTCCTCGAACACCACGGCCTGCGAGGGCGGTACGCCGAGCGCCTCGGCCCCGGCGAGGAACATATCGGGGGCCGGTTTCCCGGCGAGGCCGCGCTCCTTGGCCGTCAGCCCGTCGACGCGCGCGTCGAAAAGGTCCGCGATGCCCGCCGCGTCGAGGATCTGGGCGGTGTTGGCGCTGGAGGAGACCACCGCGGTGCGCAGTCCCGCCTCACGCGCGGCGTGTACGTAGCGCACCGAGCCGTCGTACAGCTCGGCGCCGTGTTCGCGGAGCTTGTCCAGCACCAGTGCGTTCTTGCGCTTGCTCAGCCCGTTGATCGTGGGCGCGCCGGGCGGGTCGTCCGGCGATCCCTCCGGGAGCTCGATGCCCCGTGACTCCAGGAACGACCGGGTGCCGTCCTCGCGCCGCTTGCCGTCGACGTACTCGTCGTAGTCGGCCTCCGGGTCGAACGGTGTGAACGCGTCGCCGTCACGCTCCCGCAG
Organism: Actinoallomurus sp.; assembly: GCA_035643735.1. Lineage (GTDB taxonomy): Bacteria > Actinomycetota > Actinomycetes > Streptosporangiales > Streptosporangiaceae > Actinoallomurus. The sequence goes on from DASQPY010000766.1 coordinate 3,909, forward strand.
GAACTCGTCGAACATCTGCTTCCACGCCGCGGCGTGGACGGTGGCGGTGCGGGTCAGCACACCATCCATATCGAACAGGCACGCCGTGGCGGCGTCCGGTAGGCCGAGCATGTGGTCCTCCCCGTATCGGCGAACGACACATGCTTACCCCATCGGGCCCTTTCAACCGCCGGGGCCCCGACAGTTGACATGGCCGTGGACATGACAGCAGGTCAGGTCGGCAGACCGACGGCTCGCTCGCCGCTCCGGCGCTGCTGGATGATGACCGCGACGACGAGGAGCGCGCCCTGGGCGACGTTCTGCCAGAACGTGTTGACCCCCACGACGTTGAGGCCGTTGTTGAGGGCGCCGAGGAGCAGCACCGCCAGGAGCGTGCCGCCGACCCCGCCCTTGCCGCCCTTCAGCGCACAGCCGCCCAGCGCCGCGGCGGTGATCGACTGGAGTTCGAGCCCCTCACTGCCGCTGGTCGGCTGCCCGGAGCCGGTACGCGCGGTCAGCACGATGCCGGCGAACGCGGAGACGATGCCCGCCAGGGCGTACACGGCGATGAGGTACTTGTTGATCTTGATGCCGGCGAGGCGCGCGGCGGTGTCGTTGCCGCCGATCGCATAGATGTTCCGCCCGATGTCGGTGTACTTCAGCATCAGGTGCACGACGATGGCGACCACGATCAGGATGCAGACCTGCACCGGAATGCCGGCGATCCTGCCGCGGGCGATGAAGATGAACAGGTCGTCGCCGAGGACGAAGCCCTGGGCGCGACCACCGGAGATGAGCTGGGCGACGCCCTTGTACGCGGCGAGACCGGCCAGGGTCGCGATGACCGGGTTGACGCGGCCGTACACGATGATGAGGCCGTTCAGGATGCCGATCACGACGCCCAGGCCGACGGCGGCGGCCATCCCCAGCAGCGGGTTGTGCCCGGTCGACATGAAGGCCATCGCGGAGATGACCGAGGCCACTCCGGTCTGGGAGCCGACGGAGATGTCCATCGCGCCGCAGATGATGACCACGGTCTGCACGACCGCCAGCAGCCCGGCGACGGTCGCGGCCTCGCCGATCACCTGGATGTTGTCCCAGGTGAAGTAGCCGGAGTTCAGCCAGCTGAAGATGGCGACGACCACGACGAGCGCGCCGATGAGGCTGAGGTTCTGCGGGCCGACCGTGGCCAGGATCCGGCGCGGCGCCGGGTCCTTCGGCGGCGTGTCCACCGGCTCGCGGGTGGCGGTTGTCATTACTGCTGTCCCTCCGATAGCGACGTGGTCAGGTCCTCCGCCATGGCGAGGCCGAGGATGGCCTCTTCGGAAGCGTCGGCCCGGTCGAGTTCGCCGGTGATGTGGCCGTTCTGCATGACGATGATGCGGTCCGCGAGTCCGAGCACCTCGGGGAGCTCGGATGAGATGACGAGGACGGCCACGCCCGAGCGGGCGAGGTCGTCGATGAGGTGGTAGATCTCGGCCTTGGCGCCAACGTCGATGCCGCGGGTCGGCTCGTCCAGGATGAGCACCTTGGGCTTGCGGGCCAGCCAGCGGGCCAGCACGACCTTCTGCTGGTTTCCGCCGGACAGCTTGCGCACCTCCTGCTCGATGCCCGGCGTACGCACCTTGAGCTCGTCGACGTACTCCTGCGTCAGCCGACGTTCTTCGGCGCGTTTGACGAAGCGGAAGCGGCGGAGCCGGTCCAGGACCACCAGGGAGGTGTTGTCGCGCACCGAGCGTTCGAGCAGCAGGGCCTGGGCCTTGCGCTCCTCCGGGGCGTATCCCATTCCGGCGCGTACGGCGTCGCTCGGCTGCCGCAGGCGCACCCGTTTCCCGTCGACCGACACGTGCCCGGAGCGGATCGGCAGGTCGCCCACCAGCGCGCCGGCAAGCTCCGAACGGCCCGCGCCGACCAGCCCGGCCAGGGCCACGACCTCGCCCGCGTGCACTGTGAGGCTGATGTCGCGGACGTCGTCGGTGGTGACGTCCTCGACCTCGAGGACCGCCTTACCGATGCTGGAGCGTTCGCGGGCGAACAGGGATGACAGGTCGCGGCCGACCATCATCCGCACGATCTCGTTCTGGTCGGTGTCCGCGGCGTCGCGCACGCCGACCAGGCCACCGTCGCGCAGCACCGCGATGCGGTCGGCGAGCTGGAAGATCTCCTGCAGCCGGTGCGAGACGTAGATGACCGCGAGGCCCTCCTCGCGCAGCCTCCGGATCAGGGTGAACAGCGCGTCCACCTCGTGCTCGGACAGCGAGGACGTCGGCTCGTCGAACGCGATCACCTTCGCGTCGGTGGTCAGCGCCCGCAGGATCTCCACGAGCTGGCGCTGCGCGGGCGTGAGGCGCGAGCCGGGCGTCTCGGGCGAGATGACGCGTTCGAAGCCCAGGCGTTCGAGGTCGGCGCGTACGCGACGGAAGAGCGTCGCCCGGTCGAAGCCGCGGCCGCCCTTGCGCGGCAGCGCGCCGAGGTAGACGTTCTCGGCGACCGAGACGTGCGGCACGATCTCCGGCTCCTGCGGGATCACACGGATGCCGGCCTTCCTCGCGTCCGCCGGCGAGTTCAGGCTCAGCACGTCGCCGCCGAGGGAGATCTCGCCCTTGTCCGGCAGGTAGTCACCGGTAATGATCTTGATAAGGGTGGACTTCCCGGCGCCGTTCTCGCCCATGAGGGCGGTCACGGCCCCGCTGGGGAAATCCAGCGTGACGTCGTTCAGCGCCCGTACGCCGGCGAACCGCTTGGAGATCCCCGCGACGCTCAACTCGGTCATGAGTCCTCCTTCGTCGGTGAGGCGACCAGGCGGACTG
>DASQPY010000767.1:0-3985 GCA_035643735.1 Actinoallomurus sp.
GCCGCCGAAGAGCAAGAATGGATAACGATGGTGCTGGAGCGGCTCGCGAGGCGCGAGCAACGCCGGCATCCCAGCGACGCCGTCCTGTTCGACCGTGCCCGGGAGTTGTCCCAGCGCTACCTCGACGGGCTGGTCGCGCCCGTGAGCGTGCGCTGGGTCGGCAACCAGCACACCCGCTGGGGCTCCTGCACTCCCGAAGACGGCACCATCCGGTTGTCGGCCCAGCTCCGCGGGATGCCCGCGTGGGTCGTCGACTACGTCCTGCTGCATGAGCTCACGCACCTCATCGAGCCCGGCCACGGGCCATCGTTCTGGAAACTGGTCAACCGATACCCCAAGACCGAGCGCGCCCGCGGCTACCTCGAAGGCGTCGCCGCGACCGCCGGTCTGCCTCTTGAAGACGGAGAGCCCGCCACGTGAGCTCCCGCTTCGTCGCGGTCCTCGCCGGGCGCGCGGTCGCGACCCCGCCCGGCGCCGACCGGGCGGAGTTCCGGCTCGCCATGCTGGAGGACACCTATGAGGTGGTCGCCGGGCTGGAGTTCGTCACACCCGTCCTCGCGCTGACCGAACCCGACGAGGACGCCGAGGCCATCACCTGGCCGGGCACCGAGGTGGTGCGCACCACCGGGCTGTGGGCGCTGCTCGGCCAGCTCGCCGCTCTCGGCGCCGATCAGGCGGCCGTCGTCGCCCACGACGCACCCGACCTGCCGCCCCTGCTGCTCGGAAAGCTCTTCCGCGCCCTCGGGAGCGGTGAGGTCGCCGTCTGCCCGGCCAAGGACGGCGGCCTCGTGGCCCTGGCCGCCCGGCTGCCGGCCCCGCCGTGGCTCAAGGAGATCGACCTCGACACCCCGGACGCCCCCCGCCGGCTGCGCGCCGCCGCCGGGCTCCAGGGAGCCGTACGATCCGGGCCCGGCTGGCATCGGCTTCGCGAGCCGCAGGACCTCTCACGCCTCGATCCCGGGCTCGAGGGCTGGGACAACACCAGAGTTCTGCTCGGGGGCGGGTAGCAGGTAAGGGTTTTATACCCCAAAGGCTACATTGACGCCTTCTGCAAAGGATTGCAGTCTTTCACTCAATCCAGCGCGTTCGAGGAGTTTCGTGGTGCCGGTAACCATCCAGGACGTCGCCCGTGAGGCGGGGGTCTCGGTGTCCACCGTGTCCCGGGCGTTCACCGTGCCGGAGATGGTGAAGGACGAAACCAGGCACTACGTGCTCGCGACCGCGGAGCGGATGGGCTACCGCCCGAACCGCGCCGCGCGGGGACTGATCACCGGTAAGACCGGAAACCTCGGCGTGATCGTCCCCGACCTGTCCAACCCCTTCTTCCCGAACGTGCTGAAGGGAGTCCAGGCGCGCGCCCGCGAGGCCGACTACGCGGTCTTCCTCGCGGACTGCGACGAGAACCCTGCGGAGGAGATGGCGCTCGTCCAGGCCATGGCCAAGCAGGTCGACGGCGTCATCCTCTGCTCGTCACGCATGTCGGCGACGCAGCTCGAGCGGGTGGTCGGCACGACCTCCCTCGTGTTCATCAACCGCCAGGTCCGCGACCAGGCGGCCGTGACGATGGACGCGGCGGGCGGGATACGGCAGGCGGTCGACCACCTCGCCGCTCTCGGGCACCGCAAGATCGCCTACCTGAGCGGTCCGCGGACCTCGTGGTCCAACCGGGAGCGCCGGCGCGGACTGCGCCGTGCGGCCCGCGAGGACATCGAGATCGTGGAGCTGGGCCCGTTCGCGCCGCGTTTCGACGGCGGGCCACACGCGGCCGACCTCGCGCTTGCCGAGGGCGTGACGGCGATCATCGCGTACAACGACCTGATGGCGCTCGGGGTGATGTCCCGGCTGGCCGACCGGGGCGTGTCCGTGCCCAGGCAGATGAGCGTCGTCGGGTTCGACGACATCTCGATGGCGGGCATGGCCACCCCGCCGCTCACGTCCGTTTCCATGCAGAACGAACGAGCAGGCCGCGCGGCCGTCGACCTGCTCCTCAGCCTCCTGACCGTCACCGGCGCCGAAGCGGGGGATCTTCGCCGGGAACTCGAATGTCAGCTGATCGTGCGGGCGTCGACAGCCGTACCGCCCGATCCGACTGGAAGGTGAATCCCCAGATGCGCGTGAAGAGTTTGAGCCTTGCGGCGGTGTTCGTCCTGGTGGGCGCGTGCGGCTCGCCGAGTGCCGGGGGTGGGGCCAAGGACCTTTCCCCGAACCAGGTCCCGGACAACCCGAAGAAGGCCGTGACGCTCAACATCATCGATGTCGCGGGCAATCTCCAGCTCACCAAGGGGATGATCGACGAGTTCGTCAAGACGCATCCCAAGGTCATCAAGAAGGTCACGTACACGACCGCGACCGCGCCTGAGCTGCCCGGCAAGATCAAGGCGCAGCAGAGCGCAGGTCAGGTGCAGATCGGCCTGGTGCTCACCGGCACCGACGGACTCGCCGCGGGCATCTCCCAGAAGCTGTGGGTCAAGACCGACGACTACGCGAGCCGCATGGGGAACGCGAACTACCTGCCGCCCGCCGCCAAGATGCAGGAGCTGGCGCAGGGCCACGGCGTCGAGGTCGTGTACTACCCGTCCGGGCCGCTCATCGAGTACAACCCCAAGACGGTGACCAAGCCCCCGGCGACGGCGCAGGAGCTGCTCGCCTGGGCCAAGGCGCACCCCAAGAAGTTCCAGTACGCCCGTCCCGCCAACTCCGGCCCCGGCCGTACGTTGCTGATGGGCCTGCCTTACATCCTGGGGGACGCAGACCCCAAGGACCCCAAGGCCGGGTGGACCAAGACCTGGGCGTACCTCCAGGAGCTCAGCAAGTACGTCGACTACTACCCGTCCAAGACGTCGGAGACGATGGCCAACCTTGCCAACGGGTCGGCCGACATCATCGCCTCCACGACAGGCTGGGACATCAATCCGCGGGCGCTCGGTCAGGTGCCGGCCGGTGACAAGGTCGCCTACCTCAAGGGCATGCACTGGGTGACCGACGCGCAGTACGCCGTCGTGCCGACCGGCGTCTCCGCCGACGTGCTGTCCGCGGACCTTCAGCTGATGAAGTGGATGCTCACGCCGCAGCAGCAGGCCAAGGCCTACGACACCGGCTACTTCTACCCGGGCCCGGCCGTCAACGGTGTGACCGTGCAGATGGCGCCGCAGAAGTCCCAGCAGGTCATCCAGCAGTTCGGCCGCCCCGAGTACGACCAGTGGATCGCCAAGTTCCCCAAGGAGACCTCGCTGCCGGCCGAGCAGCAGGTCGCCGCGTTCGACCAGTGGGACCGCACCGTGGGCAGCGGAAAGGTGCGCAAGTGACGCGTCCCGACACGAGGATCTCGGAGCTGCGGCTCGACAAGGTGAGCCGCAGCTTCGGGGGTGCGCCGGCACTGGAGGGTCTCGGCCTGACCATCAGGGGCGGGGAGTTCGTCGCGCTGCTCGGGCCTTCGGGCTGCGGAAAGTCGACCGCGCTGAACTGCCTCGCGGGTCTGCTGCCGCTGAGCGGCGGATCGATCTGGCTCGACGAACGGCGGATCGACACCGTGCCGCCGGAACAGCGCGGCTTCGGCATGGTCTTCCAGAACTACGCGCTCTTCCCGCACATGTCGGTGCGCGCCAACATCGCGTTCGGCCTGCGGATGGCGAGTGTCGCGAAGGCCGAGTCCAAGCGGCGCGTCGACGAGGCGCTGGCGCTCGTCCAGCTGGGCGACCACGCGGAGAAGTTCCCCGGCCAGCTCTCCGGCGGCCAGCAGCAGCGCGTGGCGATCGCCCGCGCGATCGTACTGGAGCCCGCGCTCGTGCTCATGGACGAGCCGCTGTCGAACCTGGACGCGAAGCTGCGGCTGGAGATGCGGTCGGAGATCCGCAGGCTGCACCAGTCGCTGGGGCTCACCACGGTGTACGTCACGCACGACCAGGAGGAGGCGCTCTCGCTCGCCGACCGGCTCGTGGTGCTCCGCGACGGCAGCGTGCAGCAGATCGGCACGTCCGAGGAGCTG
>DASQPY010000768.1:0-10644 GCA_035643735.1 Actinoallomurus sp.
CGCTGGATTCCTCAACTCCACGCTCGACTTCGACACCCAGCGGGTGGTCGAGGCGACGTTCCGCGCCGGCGAGCTGGACCTTCTCTACCTCGCGCCCGAGCGGCTGCGGCTGGAGTCGACGCAGCGGCTGCTCGACGCCGGTGACGTTTCGCTGTTCGCGATCGACGAGGCGCACTGCGTCTCCCAGTGGGGGCACGACTTCCGGCCCGACTACCTCGCGCTGTCCGCACTGCACGAGCGCTGGCCGGACGTGCCGCGCATCGCGCTCACCGCGACCGCGACCCCGGAGACGCACAAGGAGATCGCCTCCCGCCTGCGCCTCGACGACGCCCGTCACTTCGTCGCGAGCTTCGACCGGCCGAACATCCAATACCGCATCGCGCCCAAGGACGAGCCCAAGCGCCAGCTCCTTGAGCTGCTGCGCACCGAGCATCCCGGTGACGCGGGCATCGTCTACTGCCTCTCGCGGAGCTCCGTCGAAAAGATCGCCGCGTTCCTGGCCGAGAACGGCATCACCGCGCTGCCCTACCACGCCGGGCTCGACGCCGGCACGCGCGCCGCCAACCAGGCCCGCTTCCTACGCGAGGACGGCGTCATCATCGTCGCGACCATCGCGTTCGGCATGGGCATCGACAAGCCGGACGTGCGTTTCGTGGTCCACCTCGACCTGCCCAAGTCGGTCGAGGGTTACTACCAGGAGACCGGCCGCGCCGGACGCGACGGGCTTCCGTCGACGGCCTGGCTCGCGTACGGGCTGCAGGACGTCGTCCAACTGCGCAAGCTGATCGACACCTCCGAGGGCGACGACGCCCACCGCCGCCGGCAGGGCGGGCACCTGGACTCGATGCTGGCGCTGTGCGAGACGGTCGAGTGCCGGCGTGTGCGGTTGCTCGCCTATTTCGGCCAGGAGGGCAAGGCGTGCGGCAACTGCGACACCTGCCTGACGCCGCCGGAGTCGTGGGACGGCACGGTCGCCGCACAGAAGGTCCTGTCCGCGGTCTACCGGCTGGACCGCGAGCGCCGTCAGCGGTTCGGCGCCGGCCATGTGATCGACATCCTGGTCGGCAAGAAGACACCCAAGGTGATCCAGTTCGATCACGACGGCCTGAGCGTGTTCGGCGTCGGCGCGGACCTGAGCCCCGGTGAGTGGCGCGGCGTCGTCCGCCAGTTGCTGGCGCGGGGCCTGCTGGCGGTCCAGCCCGACCACGGCACGCTGGCCCTGACCGAGGCCAGCGCCGCCGTGCTGCGCCGCGAGCTCGAGGTGCCGATGCGCCGCGAGCCCGAGCGCCGATCCCCCAAGCTCAGGGCCGCCAAGACCGCCAAGGCGGCGCCCGTCGTGGCCGACCTGTCGGAGGAGGCGGCCGCGATCTTCGAAAGGCTCCGCGCGTGGCGTTCGGCCAGCGCGAAGGAGCAGGGCGTCCCGCCGTACGTCGTGTTCCACGACAAGACGCTCCGCGAGATCGCCACCCTGCACCCGTCCTCGCTCGGAGAGCTCGGCACGGTCAACGGCGTCGGCGAGAACAAACTGGCGAAGTACGGCCAGCAGGTTCTGGACACTCTCGCCGAGAATTGACACCCGGTCAGAGCCGCCGGCGCCTGGCGGCAGCGTAGATCTTCGGCATACGCTGGCAAAATGTCATTTCGACGCCCGGAGGTCGTGCCGGTGGATCCGGCCATGGGCGCCGAGTGTCCGTGCGGTGAGCCGGCGGATTTCGTCGTCGACATGATCTGGTTCGGTGGGCGGCATTCGCGCGATCCGGTGTGCGAGCGACATATCGTGGATGTCGTGGAGGCCATCTCGCGAGAGCAGGCGCGTCGTAACGGAGGGTGACGGCCGACGGTGTCGCCTACCAGTGATGCCCCGTACGGGACGTGGAACCGAACGCCAGGTTAAAGCGTTGATTTTGGTAGTCACAGCCGTATCCGCGAATCGTTTTCCCGTGAATCATGGTCACCGGATTGTTCGTTCTCCCTGGGCCCTTCCTACGGTGACGGATGATCGCAGCAGCACTCTGTAACTGGTGTGGTCCTCAGCCGAAGGAGATCGGATGTCGCGTGTGGACAGCACGGAGAGCACGGAGCGCACGAAGCGCACGGTCGATGCCACGCGTGGCAGCGACTACGCGGTCCTGTGCCGCAAGATCAAGGATGCGGGGCTCCTGAAGCGCCGGCCCGGCTACTACACCGCGAAGATCGTCGCGAACACCGTCCTGTTGCTGGCCGGTTTCGTCGCCTTCGCTCTGCTGGGGCGCTCGTGGTACCAGCTCCTGGTCGCTGCGTTCCTCGCGTTCGTCTTCACCCAGATCGCGTTCGTCGGGCATGACGCCGGCCACCGTCAGATCGCCGGCTCCCGGCGGGTCAACGACCTACTCGGAGTGCTGCACGGCAACCTGCTGATCGGGCTCAGCTTCGGCTGGTGGGTGAGCAAGCACAACCGCCACCACGCCAACCCCAACCATGAGGGCCGCGACCCCGACCTGGGCGGAGGCAGCGTGCTCGCCCTCACGGCCGGCCAGGGCGAGTCCCGGCGCGGTCTCACCGGCCGCATGCTGGCGCGGGCCCAGGCGTTCCTCTTCTTCCCGCTGCTCCTGCTGGAGGGCCTGCACCTGCACGCGGCTAGCGTTCGCGCGCTGCTGGGCGGCCCGGCACGCCGCTCCCGTGCGGTCGAGGCGCTGCTGCTGGGCGGGCACGTCGTGGGCTATCTGACGGTGCTGTTCGTCGTGCTCGCGCCCCTGCAGGCGGTGGCCTTCATTCTCGTGCACCAGTGCCTGTTCGGCCTGTACATGGGATGCTCGTTCGCCCCGAACCACAAGGGCATGCCGATCGTGACCGACGAGAGCAAGCTGGACTTCCTCCGCCGCCAGGTGCTGACGTCACGCAACATCCGCGGCGGGCGCTTCACCGACTTCGCCCTGGGCGGGCTCAACTACCAGATCGAACACCATCTGTTCCCGAGCATGCCGAGGCCGTCTCTCCGGCGCGCGCAGCGGTTCGTCCGTGACCACTGCCGGCTGCACGACCTGCCGTACCTGGAGAGCACACTGCTCGGCTCGTACACCCAGGTGCTCCGCCATCTCCACACGGTCGCCGCCCCGCTCCGCACGGCCGACGCCGAGTAGTCTGCGGCACTGGACCATCGGAGGGGTGACATGGCGCTCGCCATCGCGGGTGACGGATACAGGCTGTGGTACGAGGTGGTCGGCGACGGACCGGCCATCGTCCTTCCCGCCCGGTTTCGCGCGGAGTTCGCCGCTCTCGCCACCGCGCTGGCCGATGAGTACCGGGTCATCCGGTACAAGCCGCGGTCGGTCGTCGGAGCGATGGAGCCCGAGGAGGAGGCGGGCGGCCCGTGGGAGCCGGCCTCGTTCACCGAGTACCCCGTGGAGCCGGAGGTCGCCGACCTGCACGCGGTGGCCGATGCCGCCGGTGCAGGCGACTTCGTCCTGGCCGGATACTCGGGCATGGCCGCCCTCGCGGCCTTCCTCACCCCTTTCAGTGAGCGGGCGACGGGGCTCATGATCGGCGGGTTCCCGCTCCTCGCGAGCTGTGACTACTGGCTCGGGTTCGAGGAGGGTGCGCGCGCCGCCCTGATCCAGGCGGGCCTCCAGGACAAGGCGGCCGAGCACCACCTGGGCCGCATGTTCTACCGGGAGTGGGGCCGGCGGGACGACCGGCCCGCCCTGGCCGCCCTCCCGGGTCCGAAGATCCTCTGGTACGGCAGCCGCGACTGCGAGCCGGACTGCCGGATGTACGACTTCGTCGGCGGGGCGGCCATCGCCCGCCACATTCGCGCACATGCGGACGAGCTGCGCGGGGCCGGCTTCGAGCTGATCGAGTTCGAGGGCCAGGACCACATCGGCGCCCTGGCCACGACGGATCTGGTCGCTCCGCAGCTCGCCGCCGCACTGTCCAAGACCGGTTGGTGACGCCGGCGGATGCCGCGGACCGCCGGTGATGACCGGGGCGGGAAGGCACCCGCCCCGGAGCCGCCGGCGGCGCGGTCCTGCCTCGAAGTCCTCGTCCGTGGCGAGCGCCGCGCCGTAGGACAGTGGGACTTCGAGACAGGCTCTAGCCCGCGAGGTCGGTGAGGTCGTTCTCGGTCAGTTCCAGGGCGGCCGCGGCGATGTTCTCCTCCAGGTGCGCCGGCACGCCGGTGCCCGGGATGGCGAGCATGACCGGGGAGAGGGCGAGCAGCCACGCCAGCGCCACCTGGGCGTTCGTCGCACCGTGACGCGCCGCGACCTTCTCGACCCGTTGCGCGTCGATCGGGCTGACGCCGCCGCCGAGCGGGAAGAACGGCACGTACGCCACGCCGAGCTCCTCGCACTGGCGGAGCAGCTCGATGTCGGCCGTGTTCTGCACATGGAAATGGTTCTGCACGGCGACGACGGGAGCCACCGACCGGGCCTCGGCGAGCTGTGCCGCGTCCACGTTGCTGATCGCCAAATGCCGGATCAGGCCCTCCTCCCTCATGGCGGCGAGCACGGCGAACCGGTCGGCCAGCGACTCCCCGCCCGGCACCGACATGCCGCCGATCCGCAGGTAGACCAGGTCCAGCCGGTCCACCCCGAGCAGCCGCAGATCATCCTCCACCAGGCCGCGCAGCTGCTCCGGCGTCGCCTGACCCGACGGAAGGCCGTCGCCGTCCCGCAGTGGTCCGACCTTCGTCGCGATCACGAGCTCCTCCCCGTACGGCGCGAGCGCCCGCCGGATCAGGTCGCTCGCGTTGACGTCGCCCCACTGGTAGAAGCCGGCCGTGTCGAGGTGGTTCACGCCGAGCTCCACCGCGCGACGGAGCACCGCGATTCCGGTACGCGGGTCTCGCGGCGGCCCGTTGAACACGCCGACCGGGAGCCGCATCGCACCGAAACCCATCCTGTGGACCCGCAGGTCACCGCCCATTACGAAGTCGCCGCCGGCGCGGGCGGCCATGATGTTCGTCATGGCCCCAACCCTGGTGCGCACGCCGCACGAGGGCCACGCGCTGGCAGCAAACTGCCATTTGCTCCGGCCGCCCTCGCGGGGTCAGACTGACAGGCGTGCCGAACGACCAGGTCATCACCCTCCGGGGTGAGAGCGAGTTCGCCGCGCGTACCAGACATCTGTTCGCCGGGGTGAAAGAGGAGTTCCTGTGCGCCGCGACCGACCTGAACACCTGGTCGCACCCCGAGTCGCGTGTCGCCATCTCCCACCGCACGCGTGCGTCGCTGAGTGACGGCCTCCTCGTACGCAAGCTCTACACCTCGGCGGCGCTGGCCGACGACGAACAGCGCGGCCACCTTCTCCAGCTCGCCGCGGCAGGCGCCCAGGTCCGCATCTGCGACGCCGGCCTCCCGCACGAGACGATCATCATCGACCGGCGGGTGATGTTCCTCGCCGGGCCGGGCGCTCCCGGCGACCGCGAGTTCACCGCGACGACGTCTCCGGCGCTGATCGACCCGGTGCACGCGCTGTTCGACGCCACCTGGGAGGCCGCCGTACCGATCGCCGACCGGCAGAAACTGCCGCTGATCAGCCCGGACGCCCGCGACATCCTCCGTTCTCTCGGCGCCGGCCTCACCGACGAGGTCGCCGCCCGGCGCCTGGGCATCTCCCTGCGTACCTACCGCAGGCGCGTCGCCGACCTGATGAGGACCCTCGACTCCGACTCCCGCTTCCAGGCCGGCCGGCGCGCGGGTGAACTCGGCATCACCTGACCGCTCCGGCCACGGCGCCGGCCGACCGGGGTCAGGCGGTCACCTTGGCGACGAACGCGGCGACGTTCGCCACGGTCCGCTGGATCTTCTCCTCCAGCGTGAGCGACTCGGCGAGCCGGGCGCCGGCGCCCACGTCCTTCTTGCCGCGCACGTACAGCGAGCAGGCGAGATCGCCGCAGATGTAGGCGCCCACCGAGTTGCCCTGCTGTCCGGCCTTCCCCGCCTTCGCGGCAACCATCAGTGACACGCCGCCGGTGTGGGTGGTCAGGCACATCGAGCACATGCCCCGCCTCAGCTGCCCGGGGCCGGGGCTCGGGCAACGCAGCGCGAGGGCCCTCGGGCGGCCGTCCAGCTCGGTGACGAGGTAGGCGCGATGGGGAGCCCGGGGGTCCCGCCAGCCGAGATAGTCCAGGTCGTCCCAGGGCCGGTCGGCCAGATCGCGCGGGACGGACAGGCGCTTCGCCTCGCCCTTGGTGCAGTTCACGAACGCGGTACGGATCTCTTGCTCGGTCAGCGGCTTCACATGCCGTACGCTAATTTGCCTAAGCGACTTAGGCAAACGCATACTCGGTTAAGGAAAATGAAGGGAAGGGCATGGCAGGACGCGCAGGACTGACCACGGAACGCCTGGTCCAGGCGGGAGCGGAACTCGCCGACGAGGTCGGCTTCGACCAGGTGACCGTCTCGGCGCTCGCCCGGCGCTTCGACGTCAAGGTCGCGAGCCTGTACTCACACCTGAAGAGCTCCCAGGACCTCAAGACCAGGATCGCCCTGCTCGCGCTGGAGGAACTCGCCGACCGGGTCGCCGCCGCCCTGGCCGGGCGCGCCGGCAAGGACGCGCTGTCCGCGTTCGCGAACGTCTACCGCGACTACGCCCGGGAGCATCCCGGCCGCTACGCCGCGGCACAGCTCCGGCTCGACCCGGAGACGGCGGCGGCGAGCGCCGGGGGCAGGCACGCGCAGATGACACGGGCGATCCTGCGTGGCTACGACCTGACGGAGCCGGATCAGACGCACGCCGTCCGGCTGCTTGGCAGCGTCTTCCACGGCTACGTCAGCCTGGAGATGGGGGGAGGGTTCAGCCACAGCGCCCCCGACTCTCAGGAGACCTGGTCATGGATCCTTGATCGCCTCGACTCCCTGCTGCGGAACTGGCCCGTCCCCTGACCAGGGACCCGCACGCGAACGTGAACAGTCGGAGAACCTCGATCGACAGGCCGGGACGATGCACAACTGGATCACCACACCGATCACCGCGGACCTTCTGCGCGGCGCCCTCGACCTGGAGCACACCGCCCACGGCGTGCTGCCGCACCGGCTGCCCGCCCGTGCCCGCGCCCAGTGCGCCGACGGACAACTCGCCTTGGCGGAGGCCCAGCCCTCCGGCGTACGGCTGGTCTTCCGCACGCGGGCCACCGCCGTCGAACTGGACACGCTGCCCACCAAACGGATCTACGTGGGCGCCCCGCCCCGCCCGGACGGCGTGTACGACCTGCTCGTCGACGGCCGCCTGGCCGGTCAGGCCGGCGTGACCGGCGGCAACACCCTGACCATCGACATGACCACCGGGACCGCCGAAAGCCGGTCCGGCCCGGCCGGCACCCTCCGCTTCACCGGCCTGCCCGACGGCGACAAGGACGTCGAGATCTGGCTGCCGTACAACGAGACCACCGAACTCATCGCCCTGCGCACCGACGCCCCCGTCGAGCCCGCACCGGACCGGGGCCGCAGGGTGTGGCTGCACCACGGCAGCTCGATCAGCCATGGCTCCGACGCCGCTAGCCCCACCACCACCTGGCCCGCACTTGCCGCCGCGCTGGGCGGCGTGGAACTGGTCAACCTGGGCCTGAGCGGCAGCGCCCTGCTCGACCCGTTCACCGCCCGCGCCCTGCGCGACACCTCCGCCGACCTGATCAGCATCAAGATCGGCATCAACCTGGTCAACACCGACCTGATGCGCCTGCGTGCCTTCACCCCCGCCGTCCACGGCTTCCTCGACACCATCCGCGAAGGCCACCCCACCACGCCGCTGCTGGTCGTCTCCCCCATCCACTGCCCCATCCACGAAGACACCCCGGGTCCGAGCGCCCCGGATCTCACCGCCCTCGGCACCGGGCAACTGCGGTTCCGCGCCATGGGCGATCCGGCGGAGCGCGCGAACGGGAAACTGACCCTGGGCGTCATCCGGGACGAGCTGGCACGGATCGTGCGGCAGCGGGCGGCCGAGGACCCGAACCTGCACTACCTCGACGGCCTCGGCCTCTACGGCGAGGCCGACTCCGCCGAGCTGCCTCTGCCGGACCAGCTCCACCCGGACGCCGCCACCCACCGCCGCATCGGCGAACGCTTCGCCAAGCTGGCCTTCACCCCCGCCGGCCCTTTCACCGCGCCATCACCACCGGCAAGTAGTGATCTTCGCTGCCACCGGTAAAAACGGCGCGGTGCGCGCCGCGATCATGATGACGTCGCTGGGGGAACTCCCGGATGCCCGCCGGTGTCCGGGACCGACTTCGACGGGGAGCAGTAGATGATCAAGTCCATCGGAAAGCACGCCATGGCCACCGCCACGGTGATCGCGCTCGGCGGCACAGGGGTCGCCTCGGCGCAGGAGTCCGCGCGGGCTTCCGTCTTCTCGGCCGCCTACACCTGCACCGTCCCGGTGCTCGGGACCCGGCCCATCACCATCAACGGCACGCTGAGCGCCATGGCCAACCGGGTGGTCGTCGGGCAGCCGGTCCGGTTCCACTTGCACATCGCCCGGCTGAGCCTGCACACGCCGGTGACCATCGACTCGTGGACCGCGGTCGCCGGCATCGACGTGACCGGCGCGCAGGCCACGTCGTTCCGGATGGCCGGGACCGGCGGCCCGGTCGCCCCGCGCCAGCCGATCAGCGGTGACCTGTACGGCACGTGGGTGCCGCGGGCACGCGGCGTGGACCGGTTCCGCGGCGGGGCCGTCTCGATTACCGCGCGGGTCGCACGCGTCGGCGTCCTGACGGCCTCCTGCCAGCCGGTCACTCCTCGCCCAGTGATGGAGACCGTGACGGTCCTGCCCCACCGCTTCCTGCGTGCTCGCTACATCGGCACCGACATCTGAGGATCTCCGCCGCAGGGGCGCGTCCTTGATGCGTCCCGAGCCTGACGGGGCCGCCCGGCAGCCGAGACCGTCGCAACGCGCGGATCGGTGTACTGCCGGGCGGCCTCGCCGCTACGCGCCGAGCGCTCGCCGGGCGCCGGTCGTCCACACCGCGGAGATCGGCAGGCAGGTCAGGCCGTCACCGAAGCTGAGCGAGTCGCTGCCACAGTAGAGAACGAACCCGGCGCGGAACCGCGGTCCCAGTCGCCGCTGAAGGCGTTTCAGGCCACGGAAGTCACCGGCGCGTACGGTCTCGGCGGCCTTGACCTCGACACCGACGATCTGACCGGCGTTGTCCTCGATAACACCGTCCACCTCGTACTGGTCGCGGTCGCGGTAGTGGTAGAGGCGAGCGGGCGTCTCCGCCCAGGTGAGCTGCCGCGCGAGCTCGCCGAGGACGAAATTCTCCAGCTGACCGCCGAGTGACGCGTCGGTGACCGCGCCCGCCGTCAGCTGGCCGGCCAGTCCGGGGTCGACGAAGATGACCTTGGGCGCGGCGACCGCCCGGTTCGCCGACCACGCGGGGATGAGCCGGATGAGATAGACGGTCTCCAGGATCTCGATGTAGCTGCGGACCGTCGGCGCGGTGATGCTGAGCTCGTTGGCGAGACGGTTGACGTTGAGCAGCCCGCTCGCCTGCGCGGCGAGCAACGCGACGAGCCGGCGCATGTCGCCGGCCTTCTCGATGTCAGCCACCTGCTTGACGTCACGGCTCAGCAGGTCGGCGAGGTAGCCCTCGAAGAACCTCCGCCGCCGCAGCGGTGACTCACGGCGCCTCGCCTCCGGATAGCCACCGCGCGCCGCCCGCGCGAGGTAGTCCTTGCGAAGCAGCCCAGACGGCTCGGCCCGCAGGTCGGCGCCGTGGGCGAATGCCGCGTCGACGAAGCCGTCGGGCGTACCGTCGATCTCCCCTTGGGACAGTGGCCACAGCTCTATGGTCTCCGAGCGGCCGGGAAGGGTGTCGGGCAGGCTGCGCAGCGCGAGCAGGCGCACGGACCCGGTCAGCAGGAACCGCCCGGGGCGCGGGTCGCGGTCGACCAGATGCTTGATCGCCAACCAGAGGTCGGGGACCCGCTGAACCTCGTCGATGAGCATCAGCCCGTCGTGCCGGACGAACCGGACGGGATCCTCGCTGGCGGCGGCACGGGTGACCGGATCGTCGAGGAACCGCGCGACGCCGTTCGGATCGTGCTTGAGGACGGCCTCGGCCAGGGTGCTCTTGCCGACCTGACGAGCGCCGTTGACCACGACGACGCGGGTGTCCGCGAGCGCCTCGGTGATCAGCTCGGCGGCTCGCCGGGGGACGTAGTCCATCGCCTTGCGCACGAGCCGATCCTAGCAGTCCGGCTTTCGATCTGCCGAGCACAGTGCTTTAGATCTGCCGAGAACCGATCTTTGTTCTCGCCGAGTCTCGACGCTGCGATCCGCCGGGCGCTTCGGGACCCCTCCCGAGACTTCCCCTTAGGGTGACGCGTGCGTACGGCAACCGCCGTACGCGAGGAATTTGGTGCGGGTGAGCGGTGGTGCCACGCTCTGAGACCTGTCCGTTCCGGATATGTCTGGGCCGTCCTGCTCATCGTGGCGCCGATCGCGTCGCTCGCCCGGCGGGTGCGCCGTACGGCCGATCGCCGTACGGCGCACCGTCCCTGTTATCTCTTCGCGAACCGCACCACGGCCTTGCCGGTCTGAACCGCGACCGTGGTGATCGCGAGGTCGTTCATGTACGAGGTCATCCCCCGCCGCTGCCCACCGAGGGAGAGCATGATCCCGGGCCCGCTACCGACATAGGTGACGCCGCTGTCGGTGATGGAC
>DASQPY010000769.1:0-5940 GCA_035643735.1 Actinoallomurus sp.
CTCGCTCATGCCCGCGAACGGCGTGCGGCCGGTGAGGAGCTCGCGCACCATGATGCCGAGCGACCACCAGTCGCGGGCGGGGGAGACCTGACCGGACAGCGACTCCGGCGCGGCGTACGCGAGGGTCCGCGACGACGAGGCGAACACCACGCTCTGTTCGATCACCCGGCTGAGCCCGAAGTCGGTGATGGCGAGCCGGATCGGCGTCGTGCTGCGGACGAGGACGTTCTCGGGCTTGAGGTCACGGTGCACGATGCCCGCCTCGTGCAGGCGGTCGAGCCCGGCGGCGAGCTGGTCGATCACCTCGGCGACCAGTGCGGGCGGGAGCTGCGCACCGACCACGCGCAGGTTGCCGGCGGGGATGTACTCGATGACCTCGTAGTCGCGGCCCTCGGCGTGGCCGGTCTCCAGGATGCGTACGACGTGCGGCGAGTCGAGCGTCGGCAGCTTCTGCCAGACCTCGCGATCGGCGGTGAAGCCCCGGCGGAAGAGCTTGACCACGAGTTCGGTCTCGGCGGCGTCGCGTACGTGGAGAAGGTCGGACTCGGCGCCTTGCGTGGGGAGTTCGCCGAGCAGGCTGAACCGCTCGGCGAGTTCGGTGGGAAGGCGTACGAGCGAGGGCGAGGCGGCAGGGCCCGAATCGCGCCGCGTAGCATCCGCCGGCCCGCCGCGCTGGGCGTCGCGGCGCGTACCGGACTCATCGCGCCGCGTCTGCGACGGCCGCTCGATGTCCGCCACTACCCGTCCCTCGCCACGTCCGCCGTTGCCTCCGCGAGCCTAACGCGCCCGCCCGCGCCCCGGACAGGGATCAGCGCAGCCCCTCCCGCTCCCGCATCGCCTTGAGATGCTCCGTGATCTTGAACTGGTTGATCAGGAATTCGAGGAACATCCGAATACCGATCAAGGAGAGCAGCCAGAGCGGCGGGGTGAACAGCACGATGAAGACCGTGAGGAGCCAGCCGTACTGGAAGAGCCAGAGGCCGACGATCAGCCAGAGCACGGCGGTCATGCTCGTGAACAGGACTGCGAAGAGGTAGGCGCCCCTGATCATTTGGGGAGTGACCATGTGGTTGAACGTGAAGTCGAACAGGTTTCCCAGCAGGCCCTTTCCGCGCGGATAGCCGGCCTCCGGGCCTGCCGGCCGAGGAGCGTGTCCGGGCGGCGGGGCCTGCCAGGGACCTCCGGGCTGCTGCCGCGGAGGACCTTGGTAGGGGTCGCCCTGGTGGCGCGGTGGCGGCCCGCCTGGGTACGACGAGTAGGGCTCGCCCTGGCGCGGTGGCGGGGGACGACGCCCGGGATCGTCGTGGGGGTTGGACATCTCGGTCTCCTCGGCTTCCACCGTCAAAGGCTAGACCGCCGGGGACCTCCGTACACATGACCATGCCGTGCCGGTTCGGTATCCGCCGCCGGCCGTGCCGCCCGGCGGCGCCGCAAAGCGTGTCTCGGTTTCCGTATTTCACCGCCTCTCGGCATTCCTCCAGTCCTGAGGTCACCGGGTCAGGACGTCGCCAGTGCCTGGGTCGGGGTGAGGCGGGCGGCGCGGCGGGCTGGGTAGAGGCCCGCGGCGGCGCCTACCACCACCGCTGCCGCAACGCCTCCCGTGATGGCTTCGGCCGGGAGTACCAGGGGCCAGCCCCGGTAGGTGGCGTAGGCCAGGGTGGTCACCACGCCTAGGACAACTCCGGCGACTCCGCCCAGGAGGGAGAGGCTGACCGATTCGGTGAGGAACTGCAGGCGGATCTGGCGGCGGGTGGCGCCCAGTGCTCTGCGGAGGCCGATCTCCTGGCGGCGTTCCAGGACCGAGATGACCATGATGTTGGCCACGCCGACGCCGCCGACCAGGAGGGCCACGGCGCCCAGGCCCAGGAACAGGGCGTTGAAGGCGGACTTGGCGGCCAACTGCGCGGTCAGGGCGTCCGACGGGCGGCTCACCTCTACCTGATCCGGATGTTGCGGGTCGACCGTGGCCGCAAGCACGTTCGACACCGACGGGACCGCGGAGTCCGCCGATCGTTCGTAGATCGTGGTGGGGTGTCCGTCGAAGCCCAGTTCGGCGGCCATCTCCCAGCCGATCAGGGCGGAGCGGTCGATCGCCGGGGCCAGGGGGAGCGAGGACAGGACGCCGGTGACGGTGAACCAGCGGCCCGCGATGTAGACGTTCCGGCCCGCTCGGTCGATGCCCAGGCGGTCCGCGGCCACCGCGCCCACGACCACGGCCGGATAGCGGGCGGTCGCGGTATTCAGGTACGCGCCGGAGCGGACCCGGCCGTCCAGCGTCGTGAGCAGGTCCAGACGGGCGGCGGACACGGCGATGCCGCCGGTCTGCTGGGGATCGATCTTGTCGGTACGGCGTACGGTCGCACCTGACACGGTGCCGACGGCCGATACCGACGTCACGCCGGGGATGCGGCCCGCCATCGCGACCGACTCGGCCGGGAGTTCGGCGTTCTGGCCGAACAGCGTCTGGCCCGGTGCGGCGGTGAGCAGGTTCGTGCCCAGCTGGTGGATCTGTGTCAGCAGGCCGGTGCGGCTCACCGCGCTGATGCCGAGTACGGAGACCATCGCCGCGATGCCGATCGCGATCCCCAGGGCGGAGAGCGCGGCCCGCAACGGCCGGGCGCGCAGCCCGCTCAGCCCGACCTTGGCCAGGTCACTCGAGTGCAGCCGCGCCGGAGCGGGCAATGTCGCGACCCCGGCGACAGCGGTGCCCAGGGGCGAGCTGGAATGGGTCATGGTCGTACCTCCGTGCTGGCGGTGTCGTCGTTGTGGGTGAGGGCTTCGGATCCGATGGATGGGTCCCTCCCGGCGTTTCCGGCCGGCCTTGCGGGGCGGCGCTCCACAGGAGCGCCGGCCCCGTTCATCGCCGCGCCGCCGCGGCGCCCGTGTCGGAGCGGATCTGGCCGTCGAGGATCTCGACCCGCCTCGGCATGGCCGAGGCCAGGTCCGTGTTGTGCGTGATCACCGCGATCGTGCTGCCCTCGCGGTGGAGGTCGGCGAGGATGTCGATGATGCCCGCGCTCGACGCCGAGTCCAGGTTGCCGGTCGGTTCGTCGGCGAGCAGCAACGCCGGCCGGCCCACGATCGCACGGGCGACCGCGACGCGCTGGCGTTCCCCTCCGGAGAGTTCGGAGGGGCGGTGGGTCAGCCGGTGTCCCAGGCCGACGCGCTCCAGTGCGTCCGCGGCCGCGCGCCGGCGCCGTCGTGGCGGCGTCCCGTCGTACAGCAGCGCCGTCGCGACGTTGTCCAGCGCCGACAGGTGTGCCGTCAGGAAGAACTGCTGGAACACGAAGCCGATCCAGTGCGCGCGGATCGCGGACAGCCGCTGGTCCGGCAGCTCCGCGACGTCGTGCCCCAGCAGCCGTACGCGACCCGAGCTCGGGCGGTCCAGGGTGCCCATCAGGTGCATCAGCGTCGACTTGCCGGACCCCGACGGGCCCACGATGGCCACCATCTCGCCGCGCCGGATGGTCAGCGACACCTCGCGTAGCGCGCGCACATCGCCCGGATAGGTCTTCGACGCCGTCTCCAGCGCCACCACGGCCTCGCGCGAGGCATGCGAGGTCATGTGCGAGGCACCCCGACCTTCATCCCGGCGGCGAGCCCCGAACCGGCGACCTCGACCTTGCCGTCGGCGAAGATGCCGAGCGACACCGGCACCTGACGGCGCCCGGCGCCGGAGACGACCTCCACCGTGTACGTCCCGTCCGAGGCCGCCAGCAGCGCCTGCACCGGCACCGCGAGCACGCCCTTGTGCGTGCCGCTGGTGAAGCCGACGGTCACCGGCGCGCCGTCCAGACGCCCGGCGGCCGACGCGTGGTCGAGCGTGATGTAGACGGGAATGGTGGCCGTCTGCGTGTCCTGCCCCGTCTGCCCCTGACCGTCCGACCCGTCCTCGCCCGCGCTGGCGACCGTGCCGACCGACGAGATATGGCCGGTCCCCGACCGGCCGCCGGGCAGGTCCACGCTGACCTTCGCCCCCGACACGGCGAGCTCCTGCTGTGTCAGGGGCAGGTGCACGGTGATCTGACGCGACGCCCCGGTCGCGGTCAGCACGCGCCCGCCGGCCGGGGCGCCGAGTGTGCCACTGACCTTCTTGACCCGGATCGCGCCGGGCTGCATCACGACGTCCCCCGGCGCGACGGTGCCGGTCTCGGCGACACCGAGGTCGTCCTGCCAGGAGCGTACGGCCGCTGCCGTGGCGGCGGTGAAGTCCTCGTCGACCGTCACGTCGTCGCCATAGCCGAGCGCGGTGAGGTTGCGCTCCAGCTCACGTACGTCCGCGCCGGACACTCCAGAGCTCAGCGGCCGCCACAGCGGCGTGGCGCCGTAGAACAGCGGCACGCTGTGGCCGTCCATCCCGTACACGCGCCTGCCGCGCCGGATCGTCGCGCCCTCATCCGGCAGCCAGGTGAGCCGCCCGTGCCCGCCCGCCATCACCGTGTACGAGCCGGCGTAACCCAGCGTGCCATCGACCTGGGTCCGGTCGGTGAGGTCCGTACGGACGATGTCCGCGGTGGCCGGGGAAGGGCCGGTGGCCGGTTGCTCACCGGAGCCGCCCGTGAGGGCGATCGCGGTACCGGCGGCGCCGGCCGCGACGACGGCGGCTCCGGCCAGGACCAGCCGTTGCCGCCGCGCGGGACGGGGTGCCGGGGCCGCCACGACGCGGTCGTCGGAACGTACGCTCATCGCGGTCAGCCGCCGTTCCGCGAAGTGGGAGTGCCGCTGGGCCGCGGGACCAGCTTGTCGCAGGTCTCCACGGCCTGCTGTGTCTTCGCGTCGGCCTTCTTCAGCTGGATCCGGAGGCCCTGCCCGGGCTGGGGATCGGCGACCTGGACGCCGTGCTGGCGCAGGCACTGGGCCAGCTTCAGCATGTGGTCGCGGACCGTGGGGTCGTTCGGGTCGACGTTCCCCTTGGGGCTGTACTTGCGGCACGCCTGCATCGCGGCGTCCATGTCGGCCTTGCTCCCCTTCTGAGTGGTGATCTTTATGCCGCGATCGCCCGGCTTCGGGTCGGCCACGTTGACGCCGTGCTGCCGCATGCACTGGGCGAACTTCACGCCCGCGTCCTGTGCGTCCGCCGTCGGGGACGACGCCGTGCCCCCCACGGCATGCCCGCCACAACCCGCGAGTGCGAGCAGGGCGATTACGCCCGCGTACCTGAATCCGGTCACCGTTGCTCCTGACAGGTCGGCTCCATGACGCCTCAAGGTCTAGGCGGTGGAAGGTTTCGCGGCGGTGAGCGCGGGTGTTAACCACCCTCTTACGGCCCATGCCGTAGCAAGGGGGACCATGCGGGTACTGGTCGCGGAGGACGAACGGACGCTGGCCGATCTGGTCGCCGAGGGCCTGCGTCGGCACGCGATGGCGGTGGACGTCGCCTATGACGGCGCGGCGGCCCTCGAACGCGTGAGCGTCAACGACTACGACGTCCTCGTCCTGGATCGCGACCTGCCCGTGGTGCACGGCGACGACGTGTGCCGGGCCCTCGCCGAGAACGGCTCTCGCGTCCGCATCCTGATGCTGACCGCGTCCGGCACCGTCGACGACCGGGTGGCCGGGCTGGACATCGGCGCCGACGACTACCTGCCCAAGCCGTTCGAGTACGCCGAGCTGCTCGCCCGGGTGCGTGCCCTCGGCCGGCGGAGCCGGCCCTCACTGCCGCCCGTCCTGCGAAGGTCCGGCATCGTGGTCGACGCGCCACGTCGCCAGGCCTTCCGTGACGGCCGCTACCTGTCGCTGTCCCGGAAGGAGTACGCCGTGCTGGAGGTGCTCATGCGCGCGCAGGGCTCGATCGTCAGCGCCGAGGAACTGCTCGAACGGGCCTGGGACGAGAACACCGATCCCTTCACCACGGTCGTCAAGGTGACCATCAGCAAGCTGCGGGCCAAGCTCGGCGATCCGCCCGCCATCGTGACCGTCCCGGGCAGCGGGTACCGGCTG
>DASQPY010000770.1:0-7206 GCA_035643735.1 Actinoallomurus sp.
CGCGGCCCGCCCGTGTCAATCACGGGCGGGCCGCGGCGCTGTACGGGTGGGTGCGCCGAGCCCTGGAGCCGGCCCCGCCCGGAAGCGAAGGGCCGGCACGTGGAGTCCCGTGCGGACGCCGCCGACCCAAGTTGGACGGCCATCCGCCGGCTGGTGAGACAAGGAGTCGCGGGAGTGCCACGCCCTCCGGAGCGGCGACAAAGACGCCCCATCTGCACCGATTTGCCATTCGGAGCACCCTCCGTTTAAGGTGAATCTTGCGGAGGAGTCTCCGGTTACCGTAGGCGCAACGTCAGGTTGCCGCGCGGAGAACAGGATCACCGATGAGCGCATGACCATGCCGACCGCCCTGATCATTTCGGAGATGGCGGCGACCGGTCGCGCGCGCCCCCGCATTCCGCTCTCAGGAGATCTCTCATGGCTTCCACCAGAACGACAACGATTTCGCTCCGGGTCAACGGTGAGACGCATTCCCTCACAGTCGACAATCGCACCACGCTGCTCGACGCTCTGCGAGAGCGACTTGATCTGACCGGTACCAAGAAGGGCTGCGACCAGGGGCAGTGCGGAGCCTGCACCGTCCTGCTCGACGGCCGGCGCGCCAACTCCTGTCTGCAGCTCGCGGTCGCCGCCGAGGGGCGTGAGGTCACCACCGTCGAAGGGGTGTCCGACGGCGAACGGCTCCATCCGGTGCAGCAGGCGTTCCTCGACTTCGACGCCTACCAGTGCGGCTACTGCACCCCCGGCCAGATCTGCTCCGCGGTCGCCGTGATCGAGGAGTTCGCCGCGGAGTGGCCGAGCGCCGCCACCGCCGACGTACGGCCCGAGGCCGGGCCGCCGAAAGTCAGCGAAGAGGAGATACGCGAACGCATGAGCGGCAACCTCTGCCGCTGCGGAGCGTACGTCTCGATCGTCCGCGCGGTGACGGAGGCGGCAGAGGCCGCGAAGCGGGTGACGGCATGAGGGAGTTCGACTACCGGCGCGCGACCGACGTTTCCGACGCGGTCACCCTGCTCGCCACCAGCCCGGAGGCCCGCTTCCTTGGCGGGGGCACCAACCTCGTCGACCTCATGAAGACCGGTGTGGAGAGCCCGGACCTGCTCGTCGACGTACGCGGGCTGCCACTCGACCGGATCGAGATCGCGACCGACGGCGGCCTGACGATCGGCGCGACCGTGACCAACAGCGACCTCGCCGCCGACCCCGAGGTCAGGCGCCGCTACCCGGCGCTGGCCCAGGCCGTGCTCGCGGGCGCGTCCGGCCAGCTGCGCAACATGGCCACCGTCGGCGGGAACCTCCTGCAGCGCACCCGCTGCGGCTACTTCGGCGACATCACCAAGCCCTGCAACAAGCGCGAGCCCGGCAGCGGTTGCGCGGCGCTCGCGGGCGAGCACCACAACCACGCCATCCTCGACTGGTCCGAGCACTGTGTGGCCACGAACCCCTCCGACATGGGCGTGGCGCTCACCGCGTTCGACGCCGTCGTCTCCGTTCACACGCTGGACGGCGACGCTGAGCTTCCCCTGTCGGAGTTCTACCTGCCCGTCGGCGACACCCCACACCGCGAGACCACGCTGCCGCCCGGCGCGCTGATCACCGGGGTGACCATCCCGGCCGTCCCGGTCGCGGCCCGGTCCCGTTATCGCAAGGTACGGGAGCGCGCCTCGTACGCGTTCGCCAACGGCTCGATCGCGGCCGCCCTGGACGTTGAGGACGGCACCGTACGGGATGTGCGGCTCGCCTTCGGGGCGGTGGCGTCCCGGCCGTGGCGGGCGCGTAAGGCCGAGCAGGCACTGGTCGGCGGACCGGCGACGGCGGAGGCGTTCGCCGCCGCGGCCGATGCCGAGCTGGCCGAGGCCCGGCCGCTGACGCACAACGGTTACAAGGTGCCGCTGATCCGGAATCTGGTCGTGGACGTGCTGACCGAGCTCACCCAGGAGACCACCCGATGACCGCCCCCTCCCTGCCCATCACGAGTACGACCACCACCGAGTCCACGCCCACCCGTACCAACGACGCCGTGGGCGCCGCGAACACCCGGGTGGAGGGCATCGCCAAGGTCACCGGACAGGCCCGTTACGCCGGGGACATCCCGTTTGCCGAGCTTGCGTACGGCTGGCTGGTGCTTTCGACCGTGGCCCGCGGCCGGATCCGTTCGATCGACGCCGAGCCCGTGCTCGCGATGTCCGGCGTGCTCGCCGTCCTGCACCACGGGAACGCGCCGCGCCTCCAGCCGGGCGTCGGTCTGATGGGACCCGACGCGAGCACCCTGCTCCTACAGGACGACCGTGTGCCGTATCGGGGCTGGCCCGTGGCGCTGGTGGTCGCGGAGACCATCGAGCAGGCCAGAGCCGCCGCCGAGGCGCTCGTCGTCACCTATGACGAGGAGCCGCACGACGTCGTGTTCACGGCCGACCACCCCGCCGCGCACACCCCGGAGCCCAGCCGCCTCGTGCAGCCGGACGTGGAGAGGGGCGATGTCGAAGCGGAGCTTGCCGCGTCCGCGGTGGTGGTCGACGAGGAGTACACCACGCCCGAGCAGTACCACAACGCGATGGAGCCGCACGCCGCGATGGCGCGGTGGGAGAACGGCCGGCTGGAGGTGGTCGACGCGAACCAGGGCTCCCATGCCGTCGCACAGCTCCTGGCCGCGCTGTTCTCCCTCGACCTGGACTCGGTACGGGTCCGGTCGGAGCACGTCGGCGGTGCCTTCGGGTCCAAGGGCTTCAACGCGCACCTGATCCTCGCGGTGATGGCCGCGACTCAGCTCGACCGGCCGGTCCGGGTCGTGCTCACGCGACGGCAGATGTTCTCTCTCGTCGGTTACCGGCCCGCGACGGCGCAGCGGGTCCGGCTGGGCGCGGACGCGGACGGGAGGCTGCGGGCGCTCGACCACGAGTCGGTCTCGCTCTCCTCGGCCCACCAGCAGTTCGTGGAGGCGAGTACGCGGCACAGCCGCGCCCTCTATGGCGCCGACGCACTGCGCGTTCGTACCAAGGTGGTGCCCCTGGACGTGGGCGCCCCGTCCTTCATGCGCGCTCCGGGCTGGACCCCGGGTTCGTTCGCCGTCGAGTCGGCGATGGACGAGCTCGCCGAGAAGAGCGGTGAGGACCCGATCCGGCTGCGCGTCCGCAACGAGCCCGCGGTCGCGCCGGGGTCCGGACTGCCGTTCAGCAGCCGTAACGTCATCGCCTGCTACGAGGAGGGAGCGCGCCGGTTCGGGTGGGCGGACCGCGACCCACGGCCGGGCACGCGCCGCGACGGGCGATGGTCGCTGGGCCTCGGGATGGCCGCGTCGGCACACTCGGCCGGTGTCGCGCCGGCCACGGCGTCCATCACGGCCGAGGCGGACGGCACCTTCACCGTACGCATCGCCGCGGCCGACATCGGGACCGGCGCACGTACGGCGCTCATCCTGATCGCGGCCGATGCGCTCGGCGTCCCCCAGGAGTCGGTCCGGATGAAGATCGCGGACAGCGACTTCGGGCCCGCGTTCCTCGCGGGCGGCTCCATGGGGACCACCTCCTGGGCCTGGGCGATCACCGAGGCGGCAGTGGCGCTGAGCAAGAAGGTCCTGCCCGGTGACCCGATTCCGCCGGAGGGCATCACGGCCAAGGCGGACACGACGGAGCTGGTCGGCGGCCGGGAGCAGCTCGAGAGCCTGGGCTTCGGCGCGCAGTTCGCGGAGGTCGCGGTGGACGTGACCACCGGCGAGGTACGGGTACGCCGGATGCTCGGGATCTTCGCCGTCGGCAGGATCGTCAACCCGCTGACCGCGCGCAGCCAGCTCATCGGCGGCATGACGTGGGGGTTGTCGATGGCGCTGCACGAGGGGGGCGTCAGGGACACGGCCTCCGGCGGCCTGGCCAACGCCGACCTCGCCGCCTACCACTACGCGTCCAACGCGGACGTCCCTGTCATCGAGGCCGACTGGGTCGATGACCCGGACACGTACAACCCCTCAGGGATCAAGGGCCTCGGCGAGATCGGCATCGTCGGCGGCGCTGCGGCCATCGCCAATGCCGTCTGGCACGCGACCGGCGTACGCCAGCGGGCCCTGCCGCTCCGCCTCGACCGCGTGCTGGGCGCCGGCGCCTGAACCACGTTTAAGGTCGAGTGACGAGAGACGCGGCGCGGCGCTCACCACCACCGAGGTGCGGCAGGAACCTTCTGCCGCACCTCGCTGTGGGGTGACCTGGAGTTTTCCCGGTCCGCTGCGTGCTCCACGCCGAATGCAATCGTGTGCAGGCACCTGGCGCATGCTTCACCGGCGATCGGGCGCAGGCGGGCGTACGGCCGGTTCGGCCGGCGCCGTTGGTCAAGGCCACGCCGATTCGCGTGTGAGGACGTCGCGGCGAGCCGCCCGGGGACCCGTATATCTCCGCCACGAAGAGCAATCGGTTTTCCCCCCGGGCACATCGTTGACATATCAGGCATGCTCAGTAACGATGCACTCGTTTGCAGTAGGAATTTCTCCACCACACCGATTACCGACAGCGAACGGCGATCACGGCGCCCTCACGCTGGGCACACGAGCAGGACCGATCGCTCCCGCACCCACGACGAGCCAGAGGAGCGACCATGGAGGAAACGACCACGCAGCGCATCGGTTACGTGCCGCTCGAGGCGATGGACGAGCGGATGCGGGAGGAGATGCACCGGTGCGCTCGGGAGGGCACGCCCCGGCCGGAGAGCTCGGCGGTTCGGGCGCACGCCCCGAACGCGTTCTGGGCGTTCGCCGACTCGTGGAAGGCGATCTTCCACAGCGGCGTCTGCGACCACAGCATCAAGGAACTGTGCAGGGTCTACATCTCACGCACCGTGAAGTGCGAGTTCTGCGGCAACCAGCGTTCGATCAAGGCGACGACCGCGGGCCTGCGCGAGCAGCAGTACGACGACCTGCTCAACTTCGAGTCCTCGACGAGGTACGACGAACGCCAGAAGGCGGCCCTCGCCTACGCGGAGGCCATCGCCTGGCGCCTGGAGACCGACGACGCCTTCTGGGAGCGCCTGCACGGCCACTTCACGGATGCGGAGCTGGTGGAGCTGGGGTGCTTCGTCGCGCTCACCTTCGGGCAGCAGAGCTGGATCCGGCTGCTGGGTATCGACCATCACCAGTACATGGCCGAGACGACGGCCTCGATGGCACCTGGTTTCGAGACGGCGGAGGCCGCTGCGAAGACGAGGGCCTCAGAGGACTACTGGGCGAACCAGGCCTGACGGCGGACCTCGCGTCGTGACCGGGCCCGGGTCCCCGGGCCCGGTCGTTCTGTGGCGCGATCTGCCGGCCGCCATGGCACACGCCATCGCGGACCTCAGGAGCTGCCAGGTCAGGTGGCCGATGAGGGAAAGACATCAGGAAAGTACTTGCCGGTGGGCGATCATCGAGGGCGCGCCTGAGGCCCGCGAACACCGTCGATACCCGGACCGCCTCCATGGATCGGACATACTGCTCCGTACCAACCTGTGGAGGAGACGTGTCGGAGGTGGAGGAGCCGCGGCTGCTGAGGAGTGGGCGGGCGATGGTGGTGGCCATCGTCGTCTCGCGGGTGACGGGGTTCGTGCGCACGCTGGCGCTCGTGGCCGCGCTCGGGCTCGGGACGCGTCTCCTCGACGCCTACACCGCCGCCAACGTCACCCCGAACACGATCTATGAGCTCGTCCTCGGCGGCGCGCTGGCCAGCGTCCTGGTACCACTGCTGATCCGTACGGCGGCCGACGACCGCGTCGACGGGGACGTCTTCGCCCAGCGGCTGCTCTCTCTCGTCGTGTACGCCCTCGCGACCGTGGTGATCGTGACGATCATCGCCGCGCCCCTCATCGTGGACCTCTACGTCCCGGGCTTCAGCCCGGCGCAACGTCATCTGGCGATCATCTTCACCCGGTTCTTCATGCCCCAGATCCTCTTCTACGGCGTGAGCGCGACCCTCTCGGCGGTGCTGAACGCCCGTGGCCGTTTCGCGTCGCCGCAGTGGGCGCCCGTGGCGAACAACCTCGTCGTCATCGCCACCGCGCTCGTCTTCCTGCTGCTCGGCGGGACCGGCAAGATGGCGAGTCTCACGCACGTCCAGACGCTGTTGCTCTCGGCCGGTACCAGCGCCGGGGTCGCCGTGCAGATGGTCGTCGTCGCCCTCGCGAGTCGCCGGGCCGGGTTCCGGCTACGGCTGCGGGCCGACCCGCGGGGCATCGGGGTCCGCAGGATCGCCGTCCTGGCCGGCTGGACGCTCACCTCCGTGGCGGTTTCACAGGCGGTGTTCGTCGTGGTCACCCGGATCGCCTCGCAGGCCGGGGCCGGCGCCGTCAGTGTCTACTCCAACGCCTACACCCTGTTCCAGCTGCCGTACGCGGTCATCGCGGTCAGTCTCATCACCGGGGTACTGCCCCGGATGTCACGGGCGGCGGCCGACCGTGACCTCGCGAAGGTCATCGCCGACCTGTCCCAGAGCCTGCGGCTGGCCGGCGTCGCGCTCGTGCCGATCGCCGCCGCGCTCATCGTGCTCGGGCCGCGGCTCACCACGCTGCTGTTCGCGTACGGGAACGCCTCACTCGACGCCGCACGGCTGACCGGGACGGTGCTCGCGGCCTACGGCTTCGCACTGGTGCCGTTCGCCGGGTACCAGATCATGCTCCGGGTCTTCTACGCGCTCGGGGACACGCGTGTCCCGGCGCTGCTCAGCATCGGCGTCTCCGCCGTCACCGTCGTGGCCTGCCTGGCCGCCACGCGGATCACGCCCGGCCCGCACCTGGTCATCGCGCTCGCCGCCTCCTCGGCGCTCGCCTACACGGCCGGGATGCTCGTCACGGTCTGGATGCTCCGCCGCCGGCTCGGCCGGGTCGACGGGCATCGTCTGATCAACGCGCACGTCCGGATGCTGGCCGCCGCCGTCCTCGCCGGGCTCGCCGCCGCGGGCACCGTACGGGTCCTCGGCCCGGCGCTGGGAACGGGCCGTACCGGCTCTCTCATCATCGTCTGCGCCGCGGTCCTGACCGGAGGAGGCCTGTACGCGCTCGCGGCGCGCGGCCTCCGCATCGGGGAGTTCCGGGCACTGACCGCGGCCCTGCGCGCCGGCGGCTGAGGCTACCCGGCGAGAAATGTCGGCGCGATCTGCCCTGTACGGCGAGGCGCCGCCGACGTACGAGACCGCCCAACGCCGCATCTCCCTGCCCGCCTATACTCCCGACCGGGTGCCGCTGATCTGCGGCTGG
>DASQPY010000771.1:0-3138 GCA_035643735.1 Actinoallomurus sp.
AGGGGAGCGCCGCCGTCCGGCACCGCCGCGGGGGCCGTTCTCGGGGGAAGCCCGTCCGGACGCACCCTGTCTCGGGTCGCGGCCGGCTACCACAGTCCCGGTACGAGGCGCCGTGTCGTCTCCTGGTAGCCGCGGTACTCCTCACCGAGCACCCGGCTCAGCTCGGACTCCTCGACCGCGATGCGCGGGAGTAGTCCCAGCGCCGGGACGACGGCGCAGACCAGCAGGGACAGCCAGTTACGCGCGCCGAGGCCGAGTCCCAGGGCGATCAGCAGCAGGCCGGTGTAGGAGGGGTGCCGCACCCAACGGTACGGGCCGTGGGTGACGACGGCCTGGCCCGCGTCGGCCTGGACGAACGTGCTGAACGACCCGCCGAGCGTCATCACCGCCCAGACACGCACGGCCAGGCCCGCCCAGAGCAGGACGAGTCCTGCGACGGCGAAGGCATCGGGTACGGGCGTGTCCAGCGCCGGCATCCATTGCCGCAGCATGACGCCGACGAAGATCGATCCTCCGAGGGAGAGCGCGACGATCCCGCGAGTGCCCCGGTCCGAGGCGAGGCGGGCCGTCCGCCGCAGGAGATCGCGGACGACCAGGCCCACTTCCAGCGCGAACCAGCAGCAGACCGACACCAGGTACGGGGTGGAGAACGCCGCGCGCATGCCCTGCAACGTACTCCGCCGGGCCGCGGGCTCCCAGCGCTCAGCTCGAGTACTAGGCGTCCCGCATCGCCTCGGAGGCGGCGCGGCTGGCCGCGGCGAGGTGGAGGTCGCGGCCGTGGGCCTCGCGGGCGTGGTCGCGCCACCAGTCCTGGCCGGCGGCCGGGAGGGTGTGGATCGGGTCGTAGTACTCGTACTGCCGCTGCAGCGCCTCGGGATCGTCGGCCTCGAGCGCGGTGCGGTAGTTCTTGGTCCAGTACGAGATGCCGTTCACCGTGTCGTAGTCGGCGACCTGGTGTACCCAGCGCTTGCCGACATAGGGCACGTCGCAGACGATCCGGGGAGTGGCGAAGCCGGGCAGGTAGCCCATGATGCCGTGCTGCAGCCGCTGCGCCTCGGCCAGCGACAGCCGCCAGTGCTCACTGAACGGGATCATGTCGCACAGGTAGAAGTAGTAGGGCAGCACGCCGTTGTCCTGCAGCGCGAAGCACAGGTCCAGGAGCTGCTCGACGGTGCCGTTGACGCCGCGCATCAGCACGCCCTGGTTGCGCACGTCGCGTACGCCGGCCTCCAGCATCGCGCCGGTGGCCTTGGCGACCAGCGGCGTCATCGACTGGGCGGCGTTGATGTGGGTGTGGATCGCCAGCTGGGCGCCCCGCCCGCGTGCCTTGGTCGCCAGGCGTTCCACGCCGGCCCGTACCTCGTCCTGCAGCCAGTGCTGGGGAAGGCCCATCAGGGCCTTGGTGGCGAGGCGGATGTCACGGACGTTGTCGACGTCCAGGAGCCGGTCCACGAAGGACTCCAGGCGGGCCCAGGGCATGTTCGCCACGTCGCCGCCGGAGACCACCACGTCGCGTACCTCGGGGGTGCGGCGCAGATAGGCGAGCATCTCCTCGATCCGGTCGGGCTGCTTCATCGTGAACTTGTGCTTGTCGACCTGCGGAGTGGAGTTGCCGACGAGGTCCATGCGGGTGCAGTGACCGCAGTACTGGGGGCAGGTGGGGAGCAGCTCGGCGAGTACCTTGGTGGGGTAGCGGTGGGTCAGTCCCTCCACCGCCCACATCTCGGCCTCGTGCAGGGAGTCCCGGCTGGCGAACGGGTGGGACGGCCAGTCGGTACGCCGGTCGCTGAAGACCGGGAGCATGTAGCGGCGCACGGGGTCGGCGTAGAACTCCTCGGTGCTGCCGGTGTTCATCGTGTTCAGCATCTGGGGCGGCAACAGCATCGACATCGTGGCCCGCTCGCGCTGGTCGCGCTCGAGGTCGGTGTAGAAGTCATCACTGAGCAGGTCGCCCATGACGCGGCGGAGCTGGCGGACGTTCTTCACGCAGTGCGCGCGCTGCCACTGCGCCGACTCCCACTCGGCCGTCGTGACCTCACGCCAGGCGGGGAAGCGGCGCCAGTCCGGTTCGACCAGCTCGCGACGTCGGTACGTGTACGGCTGCAGATGGCCCTCGGGGGTCACCACCGAGTCTTCTGCCAGAGCGGTCACGAGCTTCACCTCTATTACGCTGTCGATGGACGATGTTCAGTGTCAGCGGGACGATACGGGAAATTCTTTCTCTAAACTAGGTTGCCCCAACAGATATTCCACTACACGCTACCCGAGGAGATGAATGAACAGCTCTCCGGTCGGACTGCACCGGGTTCTGGAGCCGCCCGGCGTCCTGCCGCAGGCGGCGCGCCGGCTCGACCCCGATCCGCGGATCCGGGAGGACGAGGTACGCGTCCGCCTCGAACGCCTGAACCTGGACGCCGCGTCCTACCGGCAGTTGCACACCGAGCACGACGGGGACCCGGACCACATCCGGGCCGAGGTGCTGGAGATCGTCCGCAGCCGCGGCAAGATGCAGAACCCGGTCACCGGCTCGGGCGGGATGCTGATCGGCGTCGTCGACGAGGTCGGGCCGCGTTCCCCGCTGGGCCTCGAGCCCGGAATGCGGATCGCCACCCTGGTCTCGCTCACGCTCACCCCGCTGCGCATCGACGACGGCCTGCGCCGCTGGGACGGCCGCAGTGAGCAGGTCCCGGCCGAGGGCCACGCGATCCTGTTCGCCCGTTCGATCGCCGCCGAGCTGCCCCACGACCTGCCCGCGGCGCTCAGCCTGGCCGTCCTGGACGTCTGTGGCGCCCCGGCGCTCACCCACCGCGTGGTCGCCGCCCGTACGAAGCCGGTCGTGTCCGTGATCGGTGCCGCCGGCAAGAGCGGGTCGCTGGCCCTGGCCGCCGCGCGCCGCGCCGGAGCCTCGCGGACCATCGGCGTGGTCCCGGTCGAGGCCGAGGCGGAGCGGCTACGCGCCACCGGGCTGGCCGACGACGTCGTACGCGCCGACGCGCGCGACCCGATCGCGCTGGCCGAAGCCGTCGGCGGTGCGGGCGCGGACGTGACGGTCGTCTGCGTGGACGTCCCCGGATGCGAGCACGGCGCGATCCTGGCCACGGCACCGGGCGGCACGATCGTCTTCTTCTCGATGGCCAC
>DASQPY010000772.1:0-4064 GCA_035643735.1 Actinoallomurus sp.
TGCGCCGGGAGTGGTGTCCCGGTTGCGTTCGCCCGTGCCGCGGCCGATGATGCGCCGGCCACCGCCATCAGGGCCGAGTGTCTTGATGTCCACGTGAACCAGCTCGCCGGGCCGGTCGTGGTCCTAGCGGCGTATCGGACCGCCGGTGGCGCGGCCTTGGTAGCGCAGGGGCGGGCAGTGGTGGCACTGGATGACCCGGTGCACGGTTGAGGGCCCGGGGCGTGAGTCGGCGCCAGCCGGTGTCGCGCTACCAACGTCCGTGGTCAGTACGCCGGTCCTGAAGTCCCCGTCCGTAGCGCGGTGTCCAGGCGGCGGCTCCCAAGGCGGCCGAAGGAGTCAGCCTGGTGGTGGCCGGCGACTGAGAACAACGCGGCAAGGTGGGCGTCGCACAGTAAGACAGCGGGACTTCGCGACAGGGCCCTGCCAGCACGCAGACCGCGAGAGGTGCTGACCTCCACACCACAGCCCATGCCGGCCCACCGTCTCCGTCCCGCCGCGCCTTTGGACATCGCACCACGGCGACCGGTGACTTCGCGCCGATCCGCGCGCCGCCGTTCCGGATCCAGTACCGCCCGAGCGCGGTCAGTCGCTGCTGGTGGGGGTGTTCTCCTTGGTGTACTCCCAGTGCCACGGCTCGAACGGGCTGCTGTAGGCCCAGGACGGGTGGAAGAACTCGTACCGCTTGGAGTTGGACTGCAGCCAGTTGAACTGCGCCGATCCCTGACTCTGCACGCCGCCGCACAGGTCGACGGCCGTGCCGTAGCCGTGGTTGCTGTGCCCCGGCACGGCGGCCATCCCCGGCCGCTGGGAGTAGATCCGCTGCTGCTCGGCGAGCGAGCGGTAGGAGTCGGTGAGGCACATCTGGGTACCGAAGCGGCGCTTGTACGCGGCGTTCAGGTTGTAGAACGCCAGCGCCGCGTCGGCGCGGAGTGAGCGGCCCGGCTGCGGTAGCCGGCACAGGTAGCGCGAGGGGATCAGCCCGTTCGGGTACTTGCGCGCGTCGGCGACCAGGCTCTTCTGGCAGGTGAGCCGCAGGCGCGTGTTGGGGTCGAGCTTCTTCAGCGCCGCCGTCAGCTGCGAGGTGAGCGCGGCGGCACGGGCCTTCAGTCCGCCGACCTCCTCCTGCAGGCGGGTCTGCTCGATGGCGTTCCGTGACTGCAGGTCCTGGGCGGTGGCGGCGAGCTGCTCGTGCTGCTTACGCAGCTGGCCGGCCTTGTCGATGAGCGCCTTCTGCCCGTTGGACAGCAGCGTCAGGTCGGTCGCCGCGGCCAGCGCCTGGTGGGGGTCGTCATCGCCGAGCAGGTCCGGTATCCCGAGCAGGCCGGGCTCTTTGTACGTATTGGCGGCCAGCCGGGCCAGCGGCTCACGGATCTGGTTGAGCTCGGCGTCCGCGGCTCCCAGGTCGGCGAGCGTCTTCTTCAGCTTCTCCTCGGAGGCGCTCAGCTGCTTGCTGCGGCCCTCCCAGTCCTTGGTCGCCTTGGCCAGCTCGCTGGTGGCCTTGTCGGCCTGCTTGCGGAGAGCTTCGACGCTGCTCGGCGAAGGTGCCTGCGAGGCGGATGACCGGTCCGATGCACCGGACACCAACAACGAAGTGAACACCAAGATCGCCGCGATCAGCGCCGCCGGCCGAGGGCTTCGCACGGGGATCCTTCCGGGGGCTGGCGACTACGTGACGCTGCTCGACCGTACTACAGGTCCCGTTGTGGTCAGAGGCCCGCATGTGGCGGTCGGTAACGCCTAGCCGTTCTGTTTGCGCTTGCACATCTCGTAGACCCATCCCCATTTGGTCTTCTTCAAGGTCGCCGGGCAGGTCGACGTCGACGAGGAGCGGGTGGACGGACGTGCCGGACGCGGGCGGGGCGACGTCGGTTTTGCCGCATGAGTGGGAGAAGGGGACACCACGGCGGTGGTCGACCTCGCCTGCCGCGGCGGGATGTACCCCCAGGTCGGTGCGGGTGGCACGGCCGCCTCCACCGGTCCACTCCTCACCGGACCGGGCCTGGCCTGCTTCTTCTCCGGCCCGCCGCCCAGCGTCACGAACCCCGCGATCACCAGGGCGGCCACCACGACCGCGACGATTCCCGTGCCCAGCCCGTAACGGAACGGCAGGACCTCGAACCTCGCCCACAGACGGCGCGCCATGACTGTCGGATTTACAAATGATGTCCATGTATGTCGCCCATCCACGCGGAGCAGCGTAGCGAGGAACGCTTCGTCGTGCGGCAACTCCGGCGGGTTACCAGGTGAGCCGTGCGTCACCTCAGAGATTCCGCTTCTCGCATAAGCCGGGTCGCCGCCCCGATGATCCGGTGGGGCCCGGGAGCGCCGCCGCGGGAGCGTACGACGGGTCCCGTACGGCACGTCCCTGCCTGGTGAGCGAGCCACGGATCGGCTCTACCAGCGGTTCCGACCACCGGTCTGACTGTGGATCCGACTATGGGCAGGGCCCGGATCCAGGCATACGTCCGCTCTCGTCGGAACGCCCGTGGGCTGGGATACTCCGTCTTATGGGGATGCCGATCTTGTTGACCGTGGATGACGATCCGTCGGTGTCCCGGGCGGTCGCCCGTGACCTGAGACGCCGTTACGGCCAGAACTTCCGGGTGGTGCGAGCCGACTCGGGGCCGGAAGCTCTCGACGCGTTGCGGGAGATCAAGCTGCGGGGGGACACCGTCGCCGCGATGCTCGCGGACTACCGGATGCCCCAGATGGACGGCATCGCGTTCCTCGAACAGGCCATGGACCTGTTCCCGCACGCGCGCCGCGCCCTGCTGACCGCGTACGCGGACACCGATGCCGCCATCCAGGCGATCAATGTCGTGGACGTCGACCACTATCTGCTCAAACCGTGGGACCCGCCGGAGGAGAAGCTTTATCCGGTGGTGGACGCGCTGGTCGAGACCTGGCGCGCGGTCGGGGACCGGCCGGTCGAGGAGACCAAGGTGGTGGGCCATCGCTGGTCGGCACCCACCTATGAGATACGTGACTTCCTGGCCCGTAACTCGGTGCCGTACCGCTGGTATTCGGTGGACGAGCCCGAGGGGTGCCGGCTGCTCGATGCCGCGGGCGCCGGACCGGAGGACATTCCGGTGGTCATCACACCGGACGGCAAGGCGCTGCGGGCCCCGACCGGCGCGGAGATCGCCGCCGTGGTGGGGCTGTCCACCGAGCCGGCGGCCGAGTTCTACGACCTGATCGTCATCGGGGGCGGCCCGGCCGGGCTCGGCGCCGCGGTGTACGGCGCGTCGGAGGGACTGCGGACCGTTCTGGTGGAGCGCAAGGCGACCGGCGGCCAGGCCGGGCAGAGCTCCCGGATCGAGAACTACCTGGGCTTTCCCGACGGTGTGTCCGGGAGCCAGCTGACCGACCGTGCGCGGCGGCAGGCGCGCAAGTTCGGTGCCGAGGTGCTGACCGCGAGGGACGCGGTCTCCCTCGAGGCACGTGGCTCGGCCCGGGTGATCACCTTCAGCGACGGCAGCGAGATCGCGGCGCACTCCGTGGTGCTGGCGAACGGCGTCGCGTACCGGGCGCTCGACGCCCCCGGTCTCGGCCAGCTCACCGGCCGCGGCGTGTACTACGGGTCTGCGGCGACCGAGGCCCAGTCGTGCAGCGACGAGGACGTCTACATCGTCGGCGGGGCGAACTCCGCCGGTCAGGCCGCCGTGTTCTTCTCCCGATATGCCCGTAAGGTCACGCTCATCGTCCGCGGCAAGTCGCTGGAGCAGTCGATGTCGCATTACCTGATCGAGCAGATCAGGGCCATCGACAACATCGAGGTACGCGTGGGCACGACCGTCCTCGAGGCACACGGCGAAGAACACCTCGAACGCCTCTCGCTCTGCGAGGACGGTACGAACAAGGTCGAGACCGTCTCGTGCGGATACCTGTTCGTCTTCATCGGCGCCGCCCCGTACACGGAGTGGCTGGGTGACGCGATCGTCCGGGATACCCACGGCTTCGTCCGTACCGGACCCGACCTGCTGGCCGAGGGCCGGCGGCCGACCGGCTGGAACCTGGACCGGGATCCGCTGTACCTGGAGTCCTCGATCCCGGGGGGGTTCGTG
>DASQPY010000773.1:0-10528 GCA_035643735.1 Actinoallomurus sp.
GTCCGTCGACGCGGAGTTCGTCTTCGCGTTCGCCAGCAACAGCGCGCTGGAGACCAACAACGCGATCGCCGACGTCCGGCCCGGCAGCGCCGAGATCTGGTCGGGGCTGAAGTCGCCGATCGACGCCCAGCAGATGATCGCCAAGAGGCTGGGACTCCCACAGCGTGCCGTCACGGTGCACGTCACGGAGGGCGGCGGGTCGTTCGGGCGCAAGCTGTTCTTCGACGCCGCCATCGAGGCCGCGGAGATCTCCCAGAAGATGGGCAAGCCGGTCAAGCTGATGTGGCACCGTACCGACGACTTCCGGCACGGCCGCGCGCACCCCATGTGCTACTCCAAGATCCGCGCGACCTACGCGCTCGGGAACGTCGTCAGCTACGAGCAGCGCCACGCGAGCGTCGCGACCGACTTCACCCACGGCCTCGGCGAGGCGCTGACCGCCACGGCCGCCAAGCTGCCCGTCGGCGGCCTGGGATTCTCCGAGACGGTGTTCACGCTCACCCAGTCGGTGCCCTACGACTTCGGTGTCACGACGCAGCTGCTGGGTGAGGTGCCGCTGAAGTTCCACACCGGCTCCATGCGCGACGTGTACTCGCCCAACGTCGTCTGCGCGCGCGAGCTCGTGGTCGACCGGCTCGCGGACGGGATGGGCAAGGACCCGGTGGCGTTCCGCCGCTCGTTCCTCAAGCAGGATCGCTACCGCGCGGTGCTGGACAAGGTCGCCGAGATCGGCGAGTGGGGCCGCAAGATGCCCGAGGGCACCGCCCAGGGTGTGGCCGTCCATACCGAGTTCAAGGGCTGCACCGCGGTCCTCGTGGAGATCGACTGCCGGCCGGAGACGACCGGGCGGCAGGTTCCCGACGGTGTCACCGGTCCCCGGGTCACCCGGGTGGTGATGGCGGTCGACGTCGGGCTGCCCATCAACCCGCGCGGCCTGGAGGCGCAGATGATCGGCGGCGTCAGCGACGGCATCGGCCTCGCGCTGACCGAGAGCCTGCACATCTCCCGCGGCCTGCCGCTGGAGGGCAGCTGGGACGAGTTCTTCTACACGCGCCAGTGGAACACCCCCACCGAGGTGAAGATCATCGTGATGCCGCCCACGACCGGCGAGCCGGGTGGTGCCGGCGAGCTCGGCGTCGCGGGATCGTTCGCCGCCGTCGCCTGCGCGTACGCCCGCGCCACCGGGACGATGCCGACGAGGTTTCCGATCAACCACGGCACCCTCGCGTTCGACCCACTGCCGAGGGAGCCGTCGATACCGCAGTCGCCCACCGACGGCCTCGACCATGCCTTCTGAGTCTTCCGTTCGCGCCCGCTGAGGAGTCCCACATGCCGCAACACACCTTCAATCTCAATGGTGAGCAGGTCACCGTTGAGGCACCCGACGACCTGCGACTGCTCTGGGTGATCCGCGACATCATCGGCCTCACCGGCCCCAAGTACGGCTGTGGCCTGGACGTCTGCAAGGCATGCACGTGCCACATCAACGGAAAGGCGTTCAACCCGTGCGCGGTGCCGGTCTCCAAGATCAGGCCGACCGACGAGATCACCACGATCGAGGGCCTGGCCGACAAGGAAACAGGGACGCTGCACCCGATGCAGGAGGCCTGGCTCGACCACGACGTCGCCCAGTGCGGCTACTGCCAGCCGGGCCAGATCATGGCCGCGATCGCCAAGGTGCGTCAGGCCAGGGCGGCCGGCCGCGAGATCGGCGATGCCGATCTCGACGAGATCCGTAACATCTGCCGGTGCGGCACGTACGTCCGTATCCGCGAGGCGATCAAGAGCGCCGCCGCGAAGATGTAGCCGGGCCTGGGGGCCGGCGCGGGCTCTACAACGTGGCGTGGTCGGCGAGGGTCTCGATGAACGCCGACGCGGGCGGTGAGACGTACGGCCGGGTGAACGCCGAGAGCTCCCGCAGGACCGGCGGATCCGGGTGCACGATGCAGCGCTCGAAGTCTGGGCCGATGACGTTGCTGGGCACGAGCGCCGGTCCGAGGCCGGCCGCCGCGAGCTCGATCGCCGTGGCCGTGTGGTGCGTGCGCGCCGCGGCCCGCGGGGTGAAGCCGGCTCGCGCGCACGCCTCGTTGACGATCGGGGTCAGCCCGAAGTCGGGCGCGTAGAGGACCCAGGGGCGGTCGGCGAGCGTCCGCAGGTCGATCAACCTGCGTTCGGGCTGGAGCTCGATGTCGTCGTAGGGCAGCACCACCACGAACTCCTCGGGCCCCAGCGACCTGCAGGTGCCGGTCCAGCCGGCCGGAGCGGGGCCGATCGCGATGTCGGCGCCTCCATGCAGCATCTCGGCCGCGAGCACGTCGATGTGGCCGAACTCGCGGATCTGCACGCGCACGCGCGGATGCTCGTGCCGCCACGCCCGGATGGCCGGCGGGATGATGCCGAGAGCGATCGACTGCAGGGTCGCGACCTGCAGCTCGCCACCGGCGAGGCTGCCCACCGCGCGTGCCGAGCGGGTGGCCTCCTCGGTGCTGCGCACCGCGGCTATGGCGTGGGGGAGGAACGCTCCCCCGAGCGCGGTGAGCTCGACCGAACGGGCGAGCCGGTCCAGCAGTGCTCCGCCGATGCCGTCCTCGAGAACCTTGATCTGGTGGGAGAGTGCCGGCTGTGAGACCAGGAGCCGTTCGGCCGCCCTGGTGAAGGAGTGTTCCTCGGCCACCGCGATCAGATACTCGAACTGACGCAGGGTCATGAAGAGATTATATGGCCTTCAGAAGAAGCCGGTCTTTGCCTAACGCCACTGCTCAAGGCCACTATAGGACCCGTGATGAGAGCGATGCCGAACCCCGGGAAGTAGTCGCTCCACCACTGCGAGACCACCACGGGTGGCCCTCGCGCTCGGATGAAAATAGGGGATTCATCCTGACGCGCGATGCGGGGCCGGATCCCGCGATCCGGATACGTAGCCGACCGGGGCGCGCGGGAAGGCGGGCGCTCGCGGGCGGGGCTTCAAGGGGAGAAGCCGACCGCCCGCGAGCACCGCCCTTGGACCCGGTCCGCCACACTCCGCGATCACCTCACCAGAGCCGTACGCGCGGTGTCACCGCGCGGGCCCACCAGGGCGGCGACCGGCCAGATCATCGAGCCGGACCGTACGGCGTGGGGTGCCGTCCGTGATGACGTACCGGTCCGGAACTCCGATGATCCACCGTGTCACTTTGAGATCACCTCCCGGAGCGCCCGGCCCGTTCGAGCGGGCGGACGACCGTCCATCTCCGTCGGGGCCTCCTCGCCTTCGTTCTGTCGTAACGTTCTCCGCGAGGGTGTGCCGTCGGCCGGCGGACGGAGGGGTGGCGTTGGGCGCGGGGGAGGACAACGCGATCGTCGCCGCCGCGAGAGCGGGTGACGAGTCCGCGTTCGCGGGGATCGTCGAGCGGCACCGCCGGGAGCTGCGGGTGCACTGCTACCGGATGCTGGGCTCGCTGGAGGAGTCCGAGGACCTGGTGCAGGAGACGTTCCTGCGCGCCTGGCGGAGCCTGCCCGGCTTCGAAGGACGCTCGACGCTGCGGGCCTGGCTGTACCGGATCGCGACGAACGCGTGCTTCGACGTCCTGGACGGACGCGAACGCCGGGTGCTGCCGCATCACAGGACGGCCCCGGCCGGCGACCCGATGCCGCCCCGTACCGACATCGCGTGGCTCGAGCCGTTCCCCGACCGGCTCTGGGAGCCGGCCGGGCCGAGCGACGCGCAGCCGGACGCGGTGGTGGTCACCCGGGAGACGATCGAGCTGGCGTTCCTCGCCGCGATCCAGCATCTGCCGCCACGGCAGCGGGCGGCGCTGATCCTGCGCGACGTGCTCGGCTGGCCGGCCAGGCAGACCGCCGAGCTGCTGGAGAGCAGCGTCGCGTCGGTGAACAGCGCTCTGCAGCGGGCCCGTGCGACGCTGAAGGAACACCTGCCCGAACGTCGCCTGGACTGGGCGCCGTCCGCCGCGCCCACCGAACGGGAGCGGGTGGTGCTGCGCGGGTACATGGAGGCGGTCGAACGCGCCGACCTGGCAGCCGTCGCCCGCCTGCTGGCCGAGGAGGTACGGACGACGATGCCTCCGTACCCGATGTGGTTCCAGGGACGCACCGCGGTCCTCGGGGCGTTGGCCGCCGGCTGGGACGCGGACTCCCCGGCCTATGTGGGCCGGTTCCGTATGGTGGCGACCCGGGCCAACCGGCAGCCGGCGGCGGCGGCCTACGTGCGTGCGCCCGGCCAGGACGCCTACCGCGCCTTCGCGATCTCCCTGCTGCGGATCGCGGGCGACCGCATCGTGGAGGCTACCGCCTTCCACGACCCCGGCCTGTTCCCGGCGTTCGCCCTGCCCGCGGTCCTGCCCGCCCCGCTGCCCACGGGCCTTGCCGCGGCGCACCGATGAGTTTTCGCGCGGTTCGCCGTCCCAACACGGGTCATCAACGCTGACCTCGACGGAGGAAGATCATGGCCAAGCTCCTGTACTCGGGCACCATCTCGATGGACGGGTTCCTCGCCGGGCCGGGCGGCGACATGTCCTGGGCGACCGAGTACCTCGGGCCCAACCCGGAGGTGGACGGGCTCATCGACAGGATCGGCGCGCTCCTCGTCGGCAACCGCACCTTCGGCGGTGACGATCCGCACCGGGGCACGGACAAGGAGGGCAAGCCGTTCGGCGGAGGGTGGAGCGGCCCGCAGTTCGTGCTCACCCACCACGCACCGGACGCCCCGGTGCCGGGGGTCACCTTCGTCGGCGACCTCGCCGGCGCCGTCGAGGCGGCCAAGGCCGCCGCGGGCGGCAAGTACGTCAACGTCCTCGGCGCGAGCATCGCCCGGCAGTGCCTGGAGGCCGGCCTGCTGGACGAGATCTTCGTGTGCGTCGCCCCGGTCATGCTCGGCGACGGCGTCCGCCTGTTCGACCACCCGGGCGGCGCCAGGGTGAAGCTCGAACGCATCGGGCTGACGGAGCTGCCGCACGTGACCAACATGTGGCTGCGCGTCGTCTGACGACCCCGATCCGGGCGGGCGTACGCGCCCGCCCGGCGCGCGGGTGTGGCGACGGACCTCGGCCAGGGCCGGTGCGCATGGTCCCCATGCCGCCTGCCGTCGCCCATCGGCTCATGGAACGGCCGTGAACAGTTCGTAGCTGTGCCCATCAGGGTCGCGGATATAGACTCCGCGGCCGCCGCCGAGATGGTTGACCCGACGGTCCCAACCGTGCTCTGGACCGGACCCATAGTCGATCGCCGGGTCACGGCGGAGCCGGTCCAGCACCACATCGAAGGTGTCATCGTCGATCAGGAAGGCGTAGTGCCCGGGCTGGACATCATGCCGGTCGTC
This sequence comes from Actinoallomurus sp., assembly GCA_035643735.1. GTDB lineage: Bacteria > Actinomycetota > Actinomycetes > Streptosporangiales > Streptosporangiaceae > Actinoallomurus. The sequence continues at coordinate 5,315 of DASQPY010000773.1, forward strand.
GAAGTCGAAGGTGAGGTCGGTGTTGACCCGCACGGGCGCAAAGGGGCCCGCCTCCTCGCGGACATGCAGCCCCAACAGGTCTGCGAAGAACCTCGCCCCGGCACTCTTGTCGGTGACCGGCACGATGGTGTGGTTCAACACAACTGACATGACACTTGTCCTTTCAGACGGCATCCGTGTGCGATACGCACGCAATATACGTGCGTATCGCATGCGATGTCCATGTGTATCGCACTCATTCGCCGCTACGCTGTGGGTATGATGGGAGCTTCGCGTGCCCAGCCCGACGTCACTGCCAGCGCCGCCGATGGCGGGCCGGCGTTGTTCCGGCTGGTTCGCTTCTGGTCACGTCGCTGGACCATGCGAGCATCCGAAGAGCTGACCGGCCAGATGCACCACGTCCAGCACATCCTGGTCGTCGAAGCTGTCGACACCACCAACAACGGTCCCGCTGAAGCGACGATCGGCGCCGTGGCTCACCAGCTCGGACTCGACCACTCCGGGGCCAGCCGCATGGTCCGCGACGCCGTCGCCACCGGATATCTCATCCGCGCCGCTTCGGAACACGACCGACGCCGAGTCTGCCTGCGACTGACTCCGAAAGGCCACGACCTCCTGACCGGCTCCCGCCGGTGGCAACTCGATGTCTTCGACGAGCTCACCACCACATGGGACCAGCAAGACCGCCAACAGCTCGCCGCCTACCTCCAACGCCTGGTCGACGAACTCGGAGCCTGAAACAGGGCCCTGCCCAACCCGCAGTGCGGCTCCGACCGATCAAGTGCCGTCCTGGATGCCCCGGATGCGTATCGCGCGCCGCAGGTCGTCGAGCTGGTCGGTGAGGGCCCGGTGCAGTGCTCTGGGGAGTTCACCATCGGTCAGGCATCGCTCGGCCGCCCGTACGGTGGCCGGTACGGCGGCGTGCGAAGGGAAGAACGTCCGGCCGAGCACGGTCTCCACCGTCGGCCCGCGACCGGCGGTCGCCGGGACCTCCTCGAAGTACCGGGCGATGAAGCCGTCGGTCGTCTCGGGTCGGGCGGGCTGCCAGAAGCCCTGTGCGGTCGCGGTGAGCAGGTGGTTCGACAGCGCGCCGTCGGTGAACAGCTGCCGCCACGCGCGTTCCTTGGTCTCCCCGCCGGGCAGCGCGGCACCGCACCTGGCCGCGCCCCGACGTCCGGTCGCGCTGGGGTCGCGCGCCAGCTCGGCCGCGATCTCGGCCTCGCCCGCCGCCCCCAGCGCGGACAGCTGGAGCAGGATCATCCACCGCAGCTCCGGATCGAGGGCAGGTCCTCCGGGGACCCGCTCCACCCGCAGCCACTCCCGCAGGGCCGCGAGATCGTCCTCGGTCGCCGAGCACTGGATGAGCACGCGTACGGCGGCCAGCCGGACGTCCGCGCCGGCGCCGTCGCCCTCGGTGCGCCGCAGGATCCGCCGGCAGACCTCGGCGAGCGCGGCGATGGCCCCGGGCCGCCCGCCGGGTCGCAGGTAGCGGTCGGCGATCTCGTGCCGGGCGAAGTCGAGCACGGCCTCCACGATCGCGACCACGGGCTCGCCGGGCAGGTGGGTCTCGACGAGGGTGAGGAAGTCGCCCGCCGTAAACTCCCCGTCGCGGACCATGTCGCGGGCGGTGTTCCACAGCAGGGCACGGGTCAGCTCGTCCTCGACCGTGGACAGCGCCGCGGTCACCGTCTCCCAGGAGCGCTCGTCCAGGCGCACCTTGGCGTAGCTGAGATCGCCGTCGTTGATCAACAGCAGGTCGGGGCGTGCGACGCCCGCGAGCTCGGAGAGCGGCGTACGGCCCGTCCGGTCGGCCGCGAGGTCGACGTCCAGGCGTTCGCGCCGGGCCAGCCGTCCGCCGTCGCCGTTGACCGCCAGGTCATAGAGCCCGACGAAGATCCGGTGCGGGCGCAGGGCGGACGGATCCCCGGGCGTCCCGGTGTGGACCACCTCCGCGGAGACGAGCTCGCCGTCGCGGTCCGCGACCTCGGTACGGAGGGTGTCCACGCCGCTGGTCCGCAGCCAGCGTTCGGCCCAGCCGTGGACGTCGCGGCCGTCCGCGGCTCCGCCGAGGGCGTCCAGCAGGTCGGCCAGTTCGGCGTTGCCGAACCGGTGACGGGCGAAATAGGCGTTCACGCCGTTGCGGAAGGCGTCCTCGCCGACCCAGGCCACGAGCTGGCGGAGCACGGAGGCGCCCTTGGCGTAGGAGATGCCGTCGAAGCTCACCCGGGCCGTGGCGGTGTCGTCCACGCCCTGGGCCGCGACGGGATGGGTGGACGGCCGCTGGTCGGCGTCGTAGCCCCAGGCCTTGCGCTTGACCGCGAACCCGGTCCAGGTGGTGGTGAAACGGCTGACCTCGGCGATCACCTGCTGGCCCATGTACTCGGCGAAGGACTCATTGAGCCACAGGTCGTCCCACCACCGCATCGTCACCAGGTCGCCGAACCACATGTGCGCCATCTCGTGCGCGATGACGATGGCGCGGTTCTCCCGCTCGGTGTCGGTGACGGCGGAGCGGAACAGGAACTCGTCGCGGAAGGTGACGCAGCCGGGGTTCTCCATGGCGCCGAAGTTGAGCTCGGGCACGAACGCCTGGTCGTACTTGCCGAACGGATACCTCTCCTCGAACAGGTCGTGGTAGCGGTCGAAGCTGCGCCGGGTGATGTCGAAGATCTCCTCGGCGTCCAGGACCTCGGCGAGCGAGCGCCGGCAGTGCACGCCGAGCGGGATGCCGTCGTGCTCGGCGTGCACGGAGTGCAGCGGCCCCGCGACGATCGCCGCGAGATACGTACTGATCGGCGGTGTCGGGACGAACTCCCACCGGCCGCCGTCCCGCTGCTCGCCGGTGCCGTTGCTCAGCACCGTCCAGTGCGGGGGAGCGGTGGCCGAGACCTCCAGGACCGCCTTGAGGTCGGGCTGGTCGAAGCAGGCGAAGACGCGGGAGGCCTCGTCGGGAGCGCACTGGGTGTAGACGTAGACCTCGCCGTCGGCGGGGTCGGTGAAGCGGTGCATGCCCTCGCCGGTGCGCGAGTAGCGCATGTCGGCCTCGACCCGCAGCTCGTTCTCCGCGGCGAGCCCGCGCAACGTCAGGCGGCCGTCCGACAGCGCACCCGGGTCCAGCTCCGCGCCGTTCAGGACGACGCGGCGCAGGACCGCGGGCCGCAGCTCGACGAACGTCGCCGCGCCCGGCGCGGCACAGCCGAAACGGATCACCGTGGTGGAGCCGAAGACCTCCTCGCCGCGCAGGAGGTCCAGGTCCACGGCGTAGGAGTGGACGTCGAGCAGGCGTGCGCGGGTCTGGGCCTCCGTGCGGGTCAGTGCGGGCATGTCGGCTATGTTGCCCTATCGCGCTGAACGGGAGCAGCGGCCGGCGGGGAGAAGATCAAAGTTCCAGCCCGGTCAGGACGAGCACCCGCTCTTCGGTGAGGTCGGTCATGGCGGACCTGATGCCCTCCCGTCCGACGCCGGAGTCCTTCCAGCCACCGTAGGGCATCTGGTCGGCGCGGTAGCTCGGGACGTCACCGACGATCACGCCGCCGACCTCGAGGTCGCGGTGGGCACGGAACGCGGCGCGCACGTCGGTGGTGAAGATCCCCGCCTGGAGGCCGTACCGGGAGGAGTTGACCATCGCGAAGGCCTCGTCGAGGTCGGTGAACCGCGCGACGGACACGACCGGCCCGAACACCTCCTCGTCGGCGATCTTCGTCCCGGCCGGGACGCCCGCCAGGACGGTCGGGGCGACGTTACGGCCCTCCCGGGTCCCGCCGGTGAGCACCGAGGCGCCCGCCCTGGTGGCCTCGTCGACCCAGGTCGTGATCCGCTCGGCCGCGGCGTCGTTGATGACGGGGCCGACCTGTACGCCGTCGGCGGTGGGGTCGCCGGTGGGCAGTGCCTCGACCGCCGCCACGAACTCCGTGACGAAGCTGTCGTAGACGTCGCTCTGGATCAGCACGCGCTGGACGGAGATGCACGACTGGCCCGCCTGGTAGTTGGCGAACAGCGCGATCCGGGAGGCCGCCGTGGACAGGTCCGGCCAGTCGCCGGCGACGATCACCGCGGCGTCCCCGCCGAGCTCGAGGGTGATGTGCTTGTTCGGCGCCTGACGCTGGATCGACCAGCCGACCGGGCCCGAGCCGGTGAAGGAGACGACCGGCAGCCGGGGGTCGGTCACCAGCGAGGACATCTGGTCGTTCGGGACCGGGAGCGTGGAGACCATCCGCGGCGGCAGGTCGGTCTCGGCGATGATCTCGGCGAGCAGCAGGGCGGTCAGCGGGGTGGCCGGCGCCGGCTTGACGAGGATCGGAGCGCCGACCGCGATCGCGGGCGCGACCTTGTGCGCGACGAGGTTGAGCGGGAAGTTGAACGGCGCGATGCCCAGCACCGGTCCGCGCGGGAACCTGCGTACGACGGCGAGCCGCCCGGTCGCCGCCGGGTCGGTGTCCAGCCGTTGCAGGTCGCCGGCGAAGCGCCGGGCCTCCTCGGCCGCCCAGCGGAACGTCGACACCGCCCGTGCGACCTCACCGCGCGACCAGACCAGCGGCTTGCCGTTCTCCGCGGTGATCAAGGCCGCGATCTCCTCGGTGCGCTCGGACAGGCGCGCCGAGATGTGGTCCAGCGCCCCGGCGCGTACGTGCGCGGGGGTGGCCTGGGCCTCGTGACGGACGGCGTGCAGGTCGGCGACGGTCTGTTCGACCTGGTCGGCGGTGGGGACCGCGACCTCGCCGACGACCGCCCCGTCCCACGGGGACGTCACCTGCAAGGTCTCGTCGCCGGTGGCGGGCTTGCCGGAAAGATAGAACGGCGTGACATCGGACATGGCAGTTCGCCTCACTTCGATCGTATGTCGGCGTAGGTCAGACGGCGGACGCGAAGGCGCGTTCGACGATGTCCAGACCCTCGGTGAGCAGGTCGTCGGGGATCGACAGGGGCGGCAGGAACCGCAGGACGTTCCCGTACGTGCCCGCGGTCAGCGTCACCAGGCCCTCGGCGTGGCACGCCTTGTTGACGGCGGCCGTCAGGGCGGCGTCGGGGGTCTTGGTCCCGGGACCTGCGACCAGCTCGACGGCGAGCATCGCGCCGCGGCCACGTACGTCGCCGATCTGCGGGTACTTGTCGGCCAGCTCGCGCAGCCGGGGCAGGAACAGGGCCTCGATCGCGCGGGCCCGGCTCGGCAGGTCCTCGGCCTTCATCGTCTCGATCGCGCCCAGGGCAGCGGCG
>DASQPY010000774.1:0-2244 GCA_035643735.1 Actinoallomurus sp.
GAGGTGGGCCGCCCCGGCCAGGTGGTACGCGACGCGTGCGCGGTCGCCGGGCCGCAGCCGCCGTAGCGTGCCGGCGCCGGCCTCCCGCCCGACCAGCACGGTCGTGCCGGGCGGGATCGTACCCGCGCCGATGGCGTCGCCGACCCGCGTCACCACTCCGCCCCGTACGGTCACCTCGGCGGTGTCGGCGCTGCACGGGGCCTTGCGCACGGTGTCGGTGCCGCACACCGCCCTCAGCCGGGAGACCGAGCCCCAGTGGCCGGTGAACGCGCCGACCCCGTCGACCGGCAGTGCGTACTGGTTGAGCCCGCGCAGCGGGATGCGCAGATGCCCGTCGGCGGGCAGCGGGCCGTGCCCAGAGACGCGCAGTGCGTCGACGGGCGGTGGTTCCGGGGGAAGGGGTGCGATCGGCCCGTCGACGCTGACGCTCCCGGTCAGGCGCAGGGCGGTCAGCCGGCCCGTAAGGTCGGAGCCGACCCCGATCGCCTCCTCGGTGCTCGCGCCGACGGGCGGGAGCGGGCCGAACCGCTGCCCGTCGGGCACGGCCCCCTTGCGGGCACGGCCGTTCGCGATCTCCGGCCCGACGGCGGAGCCCGTCGGCGGCACTCCTGGATGGACCTCGCTGATGTTGAAGAAGTCCCCGTTCACGCCCGCCACGGCGTGCTGGGTGTCGGCCATGAGCGAGACGTGCTCGCGCGCCGCCACCACGGGCGGGTGGAGCAGCCCCACCGTCACGTGGGGGTTGCGCAGGTCGACGTCGAGCAGGTCACCGAGCGCCGAACCGGCGGAACCACTTGCCCGGAAGACGCGGAAGACCACACCGGGCCAGACCGGCCAGGTGCCGGTGTAGCGCAGAGCGGGAGCGGCGCGGACCGGAGCCGGAACCGCGAGTGCGACACCGCTTGTCAGCAGCACGGACAGCACCCCGCCGAACGCCGTCCTCCTCGACACGGTCCTTCTCAACACCGGCCACGCCCTTCACATGGGTGGGAGACCCGTTGATCATGACGCAGCCGCCGGCGCGACCAGGGCGTGACGTGCGGTTATGGAGTGTCCGCCACAATCGCGTCGCCGAGGTGACGAACCCGGCCGTCACTTCAGTAGAGCGACGTGGAAGAGGAGGCGCCCCCGTCCACCGTGAAGACGGCTCCACTCGTATAGCTGGATCGGTCCGATGCGAGAAACGCGACCAGGTCCGCGATCTCGCGCGGTTCCGCCGGCCGGCCGAGGGGATAGTGGGCGGTGAGTTCGGTATATCGGCTCTGGTCCGACAGGCCAGACAGAGCGGCATTCTTCAGATGCTCGACCATCCTTTCTGTGGCCACTGGACCTGGATTGACTCCCACCACTCGGATGCCGTCGGCCAGACTGTTTCCTCCGAGAGCCCGGGAGAATGCCATCAGTGCGGCGTTTCCTGTGCTACCCGCCAGGTATCGGCTGTCGACTCTCTCGGAATTGAGCGCTCCCGGTCTCGTGCGGGTGAGTGAACGCACTCGCGACCGTGAGCGGAACGCCAGCTCATGGGCCAATTGATCGACGCCGCCAAGTCATCGAGGAAACTGCGACCCGACACTTCGGCCATGGATCTGCGGGTCCTGGTGTCCGGCGCGGTCCTTCGACTGAATCGTCTGGGGAATCGCGAACCCGCCTCTGGCGCCGGTATGGAGACATGACACTGGCGGCGCTTCGTCCTTGGCCGGAGGCTCGCACGGCCTCCGCTCTAGACGGGTGAGGGCACCGCCAGCGGGATTCGCAGGGAGACGGTGCCGCGCATGTCGAGCCAGGCGCTGTCCGGCGTACGGACCAGGCGGAGGATCACTTCCTCGCACCCGGGGCAGCGCGCCACCAGACCGGGCGCGTGGGTGTAGACCCGCAGCGTGGCGAGAGGGCCGGTCGCCGCGCAGTTCACGCAACGGAACACCGCCGTGGTGACGTCGACGGTGAAGATCTCGCTCAGCGGGCCGGCGAGGGCGTTGCCGTCCTCGAAGTCGCTGGTCATGTCAGCCTCCACTCGGACCGAATCGCTCGGTCTTGATCTTTCGCGGGTTGTGGCCGAGGGCGATGAGAATCTCGGCGGCCGTCTCCACGAAGCCGGTCGGCCCGCAGATGAAGCAGGCCGGCGCGAAGTCGGCGGGCCACCCGTTGGTGTTCAGGTCGGCCACCGTGAGACGGCCGGGCGGCCTGGAGAACCCCTCCGGAGTCTTACGTGTGTAGAGGTAGGTCACGTCCAGACCGGGCTGCGGG
>DASQPY010000775.1:0-8560 GCA_035643735.1 Actinoallomurus sp.
ACCCGCATCCTGGATGAACTGGTGACGCTCGTAGTGGCCGGCTACGACGCACCGGCCGTGACCGTGCCGCCGCGGACCTCCTCGGCTGGCTGATCGGACGCTCCGAATCCGATGCCGTCACCGGCGCGGGGACCTCGCACCTGCCCAAGATCCCTCGCTGGCTCTGAGGAGATTAGATGATCAGTTGGTCGATCTCTTTCACGGCTTCGGTGAGTGCGGCCACGATGGTGCGCCGTGTGGAGGTGTTCATGCGGCTTGCGGGGACGGAGATGTTGAGGGCCATCAGGTGGTGGCTTGAGCGGGTCAGGGCCATCGCCACTGATGTCACGCCTTCTTCGCTTTCGGCGTTGCTGGTCGCATAGCCCTTGCGGCGTACTTCCTTCAGCACTTCCAGCAGTGCGTCGCGGGAGCCGATCGACGCGCTGGTCAGCTGTTTGAGCTCGGGTTCTGGATACAGCTCCATAATGTCGCTGTCCGACAGCTGGGCCAGCATGGCCTTTCCCGTCGAGGTGCAGTGTGCGAGGACGGAGCGGCCGAGGCGGGATCCGACCCGGACGGCGCGTGGGCTTTCGATCGAGTCGAAGAAGTGGACCGTCTGGCCTTCGAGACGGCCCAGGTGGACGGTCTCCTGGAGTTCGACATTGAGCCGTTCTAGTACAGGACGTGCGCGTTCGCGTACGTCGAGGCGGCCCAGCAGCGAGAACGCGATCTGATCGAGTGTCGGCCCGAGTTCGTACATCCGGGACAGGCGGTTCTGCTGGACGAAGCCGCGGTATTGCAGCATGGCGAGGAGCCGGTGGGCGGTCGATGACGCCACTCCGAGGTATTCTCCGGCGTCGGTCAGCCGCAGAGAGCCGCGTTCGCCGATCAGCCAGAGCAGTCGCAGTGCGTTGTCGACCGACTCGATCGGATACTGCGGAGGCGCGGAGTGTTCCGGTTCGATCGGCGGATCCGCGTCCGGACTCACTGAGTGAGCCATGCTGTCGGGCATTGACGCCTTTCTGGCGGGTCGGGTCACAGGGTGCGTGTCTTGAGTACGTCCGGCAGGGTACCGATCGAGCCGGTGGGCTGGCCGATCTCACCACCTGCCCCCAGGTAGTGGCGGCTGACGTCGTCGTCGGCGAGCAACGCGGCGGCGTCATCGACTCGGGTCAGAACCCCGTTCTCCATTATCGCTCCGGTGTCGGCGACCCGAAGCGCCGCGGCGGCGTTCTGTTCGGCGAGCAGGACGGCGACTCCGTCGTCGGCCCGTGCTCGTGCGACGGACAGGATCTGCTGGACCAGCAGCGGGGCCAGTCCCAGGGATGGTTCGTCCAGCAGGAGTACGCGGGGGCGCCGTACAAGTGACCGTCCGATCGCCAGCATCTGCTGCTGGCCACCGGACAGCGCTCCGGCCGGCCGCCCGGCGAACTCGGCCAGGATCGGGAACATCGTGAAGACCTCCTCGATCCGGTTCTGGGCCTCTCGGGCCGGGCACGACAGGCCGTTCAGGCCCATCGTGAGGTTCTCTCGTACGGTGAGGTCGGTGAACAGGTGCCGGCCTTCGGGTACGAGCGCGAGTCCATCTCGTGCGATCCGGTGTGCCGGCCGGCCGAGGAGCTCGCGGCCGTCCAGGGTCACCGAACCGCTCGCCTGGCGGTGCAGTCCGGCGATGCTGCGCAGGAGCGTTGACTTCCCAACGCCGTTGGCGCCGATCATCGCGGTCACCTGGCCGGGGTTCAGCTCGATGCTGACCCCCCGGACCACGGCGGAGCCGCCGTAGCGGGCGGTGAGGCCGCGGACGGTGAGACTCATGACGCCTCCCCCAGGTAGGCCGTGACGACGGCGGGGTCCTTGGACACGGCGGCCGGAGGGCCGTCGGCGATGGGCTTGCCCGCGTCGAGGACGAGCACGTTGTCGCTGATGGACATGACGAGGTCCATGTTGTGCTCGATGATGACCATCGTCACGGCGCTGGCCTTCACGGCCTGGAGCACGCCCGCGAGTTCCTTGGTCTCCGAGTCGTCCAGTCCCGCGGCGGGCTCGTCGAGGAGTACCAGTTTCGGGGCTCCGGCCAGTACGCGGCCGACCTCGACCAGCCGTTGCGTGCCGGCCGGCAACCCGCCTGCCGGCCGCTCGCCGATCGAGCTGAGCTGGAGGAACTCCAGTACGGCTGCGGCACGTTCCCGCAGGGCACGTTCGGTGCGCCGGGTACGCGGCAGGTTCAGCGCCGCGCTGACGAATCCGCCGCCGGCCATGTGGTGGCCGCCGAGCATGATGTTCTCGGCCACGGTCAGGCGGGGTACGAGGCGGGCGGACTGGAACGTGCGCATCACCCCGAGCCGGGGTAGGGCGTGGGGTGCCGTGCCGACCAGGGACGTTCCCTCGAACAGCACGTCGCCCGAATCCGGCTTGGTGAAGCCGGTGATGACGTCGACCAGCGTCGTCTTCCCGGCACCGTTCGGGCCGATGATGGCGCGGATCTGTCCTTCGCCAACGCTGAATCCGACGTCGCTGAGCGCCTGGAGCCCGCCGAACCGGCGGGAGACGCTCGTCACCTGCAGAAGGTCGGTCATCTCCGCCTCCTTGTCGCGAATGCTCGGATGCCGCCCCACAGTCCGTCGGGCAGATAAGTGATCACCACGACCAGCACGAGTCCGGCCAGGAGCGGCTCGTACCGCGCGAAGCTCTGGCTCGCCTGGGGCAGTGCCTGAATCAGCAGGACGCCGAGCAGCGGGCCGAGAAGCGTACGAGACCCGCCGATCGCGAGCATGATCACGAAGTTGAGAGCCATGACCACGCTGACGCTCTCGGGTGAGACGAACCGGTTGTAGAACGCGAAGAGGCTTCCCGCGATCGAGGCGAAGGTGGCCGCCAGGACGAAGGCACGCGTCTTGTACGTGGCGGGGTCGACGCCGAGCATCGCGGCGGCCTGCTGGTCACCGGCGATCGCGGCCAGCGCGCGGCCCGCGGCCGACCTGCGGATGCCGGTGACCAGCAACGCGGCGATCAGACCGAGCGCGAGCACGACGTAGTAGTTGGCCGGGTCGGACTCGAACACGTACGTGCCGATGGCCAGGTTCGGCATGCCGGACAGGCCGGACGGGCCGCCGGTGAGGCTCGTCAGTCCGGTCGCGGTGCTCTGGGTGATGACGGCCAGGCCCAGCGTGGCCAGCGCGAGATAGTAGCCGCGCAGCCGCAGGAAGGGCCGGCCGAGCAGATAGGCGACCGCCGCGGAGGCAACGGCCATGATCGCGGTTGCCGCCAGAGTCGGCACTCCATGGTCGAGGGTCAAGATCCCGCCGCCGTACGCGCCGATCGCGAAGAACAGCGTCTGGCCGAGGGAGACCTGGCCGGTCTGGCCGACGAACATGTCCAGGCCGAGCACGGCGAGGAAGTAGATGCCGACGACGATGAGGAAGCTGGTCCACGCGGGGAAGATCAGCGGCAACAGGGCGAGTATTACGATCACGCCCAGCGTGCCGAGACGGCTGCGCGCGGCGGACTGGTGGGGGATCCTGGCCCGCAGGGGCCGGGCCGGGGCTTGTGTGCTCACGTGGCCTCCTTCGTCGGAGGAGTGATCGGGCGCGCTGTGTTCTTGATTCGCTCGCTCCGCTCGCTCACCGGCGAACCTCCGCGAGGCTCCCGCGCAGGCCGGCCGGTCGCAACAGCAGGATGAGGATCAGGCTGCTGATCGCCAGGATCTCGGCGAGCGAGGCATTGGTGTAGCGCTGCAGCACGCCCTGCACCACGCCGAGCAACAGACCGCCCATGACCGCGCCGCTGGAACTGCCGAGGCCGCCCAGGACGGCGGCGACGAAGCCGTCGACGGCGTACGGCACGACCGTGTCGTACTGCAGGAAGGTGAGCGGGATGATCGCCACGCCGGCGACGGCCGCCAGCGCCCCGGAGATGCTGAAGGCGATGAGCCGGACCTTGTCCACGTCGACTCCCATTAGGGACGCGGCCTGGGGATCCTGGGCGGTGGCCCGCATCTTCAGCCCGAGACTGGACCGCTGCAGGAGCAGCCACAGCGCGACGAGGGAGAGGACAAGGACGCCGAGTACCCAGAAGAACTGGGTGGACAGCCGCAGCCCGAGCACCGTGACGACGGCCGTGTGGGTGAACGGCTTCATCGTGTACGGCAGGTTGCCCCACCGCAGCAGGAGGAACCCGCCGACGGCCTGGAGCAGGCCGACGGTGATGAGCAGCATCCGGTCCGGCGACGCACGCCGTGACGCCGGGCGTATGACGGCCAGGTCCACGACCGCGAGCACGACGGCGAAGATGACCGCCACGACGACCAGCAGCGCCGGCCCGGAGATGTGCAGTGAGTGTTGTACCGAGACACCGGTCAGGGCGGCTAGGACCACGAACGCGCCCTGGGACAGGTTGATGACCTTGCTCATCGAGTAGATCAGCGACATGCCCAGCGCGATCAGCGCGTAGACGCTGCCGACGACCAGGCCGCCGATGACCGTTTCCGCGACGTCGCGCATGTCATTTGCCCACGTAGGTGAACCGGCCGTTCTGGGCCTGGACGATGGCGACGTCCCGGAGGGACAGGCCGCGGTGGTCGGTCGCGCTCATCGTGTAGGTGCCGACGACGCCTTGGGAGCCCGCGAGCTGTTCAAGGGCCGACCGGAGCTTCTTCGGGTCATCGGAGCCCGCCTTGCGCAGAGCGGCCGCGACGTTGAGTACGGCGTCGTAGCCCACGCCGGGCCCGAAGTCCGGCGCCTCGTTGTACTTGGTCTGGTAGCGGTCGTGGTAGTCCTTCTCCAGCTTGACCGCCGGGTCCGAGGCGGGCAGCGTCTGCCACCAGAAGTCACGGGTCGCGGGGATCAGGAGCGTCTTGGGGGTGTAGTCGGCGATCCGCTTGAGGAAGGCGTTGGCCAGGTTTCCGTCCGTCGTCATCACCGGAAGGTTCAGCCCGGCCTGCTGGATCGCCTTCAACGCGACGCCGACCGGTGTCCCGGTGGCCCACACGACGATGGCCTGTGGGTGGCCCGCGGTCACCTGCTGCAGCTGTGAGGTGATCGAGACGGCCGTGGGGTCGTACGTCGCCCGCGACACCACCTGCACGCCGAGCTTCGCCGACGCCGAGCTCACCGCGGCGGCGCCGTCAGTGCCGCTTCCGTCGGTGGTGCTGAGCAGGCCGACCTTCGTGATCCCTTTGGTCTTCCAGTAGTTGAGCCCCGCCTGGGCCAGGTCGGCCGTGTTCGCGCTGGCCGACCAGGTGTAGTCGGCCGGCTTGATGCCGGGTGAGAGGCAGTAGTTCACCGGCCCGCGGCTTTTGACGAGCGGCATGACCGCTTTGCAGCTGCCGACCACCGACGGCCCGACGATCGCCGCGACCTTGTCCTTCAGGAGATTCCGGGCCTGCTCGACGGCCTGGTCCGGCTTGCTCTGGTCGTCGGCCGCCTTGATGACGATCTTCTTGCCGCCGATCCCACCCGCCGCGTTGACCGACTCGGCCGCGAGTTGCGCCCCGCGCAGCTCGCCGACGCCGAGCTGGCTCGCCGAGCCGGTCTGGCTGACCAGGACGCCGATCGTATAGTTCTTGCCGTCTGAGGCACTGGATGACGAGCAGGCTGCGGCGGACAGCGAGGCGGTCGCGGCCATGCCGATCGCCAACCCACGACGTATACGAATCATGTGAGGCCATCTCCTGATACCGATCGATGTTCTGGAGAACATAACTAGGTTCTGTTGAGATATCTAGGGTTGGAATCAGTTATCTGCGCGACTCGAACCCATCCGCGCACCCGCACCGCAGCACGGCTCGCAGTCGCGGTCCGCGACCGGCCGCGGCCTTCGCACACCCGGCCCCCGAGGGGTTAACGTCGGCTCTCCAGCAGGTCGCAGGGTTCCACGCGTCACAGCCTCGGTACGCGAGGTTACATGACGCTTGTGTTACCTATGCTTGAAGTTCTTTATAGCAGGAGTGTTCTCTGTCTAACAGAACTAGTTTGTGTTTTTCTGAGCTTTCCGATCCGGAGTTCTGAGCTCCGGGCATGGCTCTGGAGGCGGCGACAGAATGGTGTCGAACCGCCTCGCGGAGCCGCGGGTCGCCCTAGGGCGCGGGCGGCAGGCGGCTGAGTTCGTGCCGCCACGCGGTGGCCTCGTTGAAGGCTCCGCCGAGGTCGGGAAGCTCGTCGAGGTCGCGGTCGGGCAGGTCGCGGAGTTCACCGCCCGCACTGACCACCGTCAGCGACATCCGGGCGATGGTGTCGACCGAATGTGCGCGCAGCACCGCCTCGGCCACGCTGATGCCGGTGCTGGTGATGCCATGCGCCCGCAGGAGGACCACGGCATGGTTGCCGAGCGCGGTGACCATCTCGGCGGCCAGTGCCCGGTCGCGGACGAGCACTCCTCTGGGGTAGACGGGAACACCGGCTTGCGCGAGCCGGGTGCCAGGGATGTCGAACGCGCCGACGATGGGCCGGATCTCGATGCCGGCCAGGTCGGCCGCCACGACGGCGGGCGGATGAGCGTGGACGACGGCCCGGACGTCGGGGCGGCGGCGCAGGACCTCGGTGTGCAGCGGCAGTTCGTTCGGAGGTGTCCAGCCCCCCTCCAGCTCGCCGTCGGCCGCCGGTGCTCCGTCGAGGTCCAGGAGGCGGATGTCGGCGGGTGTCGTGTACAGGAGCCCGCGTTCGTGTGGTCCTCGGCAGCGGACAAGGAGCTTGCCGGGCGCGACCCGCAGGCTGATGTGGCCGAGGATCCCGTCGGCCAGGCCTCGTACGGCCAGAACGCGGCACGCGTCGGCGATCTGATGACGAAGATCGCTGAACGGGACTTCGGTGTCGGTCATCGGCGCTCTCCAAGGGCTGCGGCCAGCAGGTCGAGTTCGGTGACCGCCTGGGTGAAGTCGGCGTCCGCGGCCAGGAGCCTGCGGCAGGTGACCAGCGCCCGCGGCCAGTTGACGGTGACGGCGGCACCGAGCCGGCCGTCGGCGTCGGTGTAGGCGACGGCGGCCTTGGGCTTGGTGCCAGCGAGGTTTCCGACCAGGTGATGGCCGCTCATCCGCGCCGGACTGCCGGCGATCTGGATCTTCCAGTCGTACTGGTCGCTCCAGACGTACTCGACGGGGCGGTAGGCGACCGGATCGTCCGGATGGATGATGTTGTGGGCGACACAAGCGGCCTGTTCGACGGCGTTCGTCCAGTGCTCCACACGGACGAGCTCGCCATGGCGCGGATGCGGCCATCGGGCCACATCACCGGCGGCGAACACCTCGGGCGCTCCCCGCGCTCGGCAGTACTCGTCGCAGACCACACCGTCGGAGATCTCGAGGCCCGATGAACGCAGCCAGCCGTCGTTGGGTACGGCACCGATTCCCACCACGACGGTGTCGGCCGGCAGGACGCTGCCGTCATCGAGGGTCACCCGGAGATCACCGGCGCTTCCCTCGACCGAGACCACGCCCGTACCGAAGCTGGTACGGACGCCGTGGCGCTCATGGATGCCGGTGAGGAGCGGGCCGACCTGCGGGCCGAGGACCCGGGTCATCGGGTCCGGCAGCGGATCGACGACGGTGACCGAGCCGCCGAGCCGGCTCGCCGTGGCGGCGACTTCCGCGCCGATGAACCCTCCGCCGACGACGACGATGTCGCCGCCGCGCAGCAGATCCTGGCGTAGCGCGGCGCTGTCGCTCAGGCTCCGCAGCACGTGCACGCCGTCGCGGGCCGTCCAGGGCGATGGCCGGGCGGCCGCACCCGTCGCGATCACGCACTGGTCGTACGGCAGGCGGGTGCCGTCGGCGAGCCTCACATACTTGCGGGCGATGTCCAGATGCTCGGCGGGCACGCCCAGGCGCAGTTCGACGCGCTCGTCCAGCGGCCTGCCCGCCAGCAGGGACACCTTGCCGGCGTCCCACGTGCCGGCCAGGAAGTGCTTCGACAGCGGCGGCTTGTCATAGGGCTCGGTGGTCTCCTCCCCCACGATGACGATGCGGCCGTCGAAGCCGCCGGCGCACAGAGCCTGCGCCGTACGGATGCCCGCGACCGATGAGCCGACCACGAGCGCTGTGCGGCTCATTCGTCCTCGACGGTCAGCGCCGAGACCGGACAGCTGCGCGCCGCCTCCTCGATGCGGGGTCGCTCCTCCTCGGAGACGTGCTCCCTGAGCAGGACGACGACGCCGTCATCGTCGATGTCGTAGGTGTCCGGAGCGCCGACAACGCAGTTCGCGTAGCCCTGGCAGGCGCCGTGGTCGGCCCGCAGGATGGACATGGTGACAGCTCCTTTCCATGAAGCGGTGGCCGTCATTTCTTGGTGGCGATGCCGCCGTCCGGGTGCACGACGTCACCGGTGATCCCGCGCGACCTCGGCGAGGCGAGGAACACATAGCTCCACGCGTGGTCCTCGCCGGTCAGCGTGACGTTGAGCGGAGTACGCGCGGCCAGGTCCTCGGCGCGGCCGGGGGTGTCGTCCAGCCGCCGGGTCTGCTGCCCCAGGCTGGGGATCCCGCGCAGATCGGTGTTCAGGGTGCCGCCGGGAGCGACACCGTTGACGCGGATATGAGGTGCCAGCTCATGCGCCAGTGAGGTGACGAGACCGCGGACGGCGAACTTCGAGGA
>DASQPY010000776.1:0-10648 GCA_035643735.1 Actinoallomurus sp.
GACGCGGTCGCGACCGACACGGCCATCGCACGCGAGGGCGGCCACCCGGTCGCCTGACGCAGGTATCGACGTCGCGCCTGTCGAGCATGGCCGGGCCGGACGTCTGTTAGGACGACGTAAGCCGCCCAAAAGGATCATGTAACGGGAATCGGCAGAATGGAGTGGACAATCCATTTTCCACCCGGCAGTGTGGCTGACGGCCGAGCGAAGACGGCCTCGTCTACCCGCACCCGGAGAGATGCCGTGGAAACCGAATCAACACGCCGAACAGGTCACGAACCGCTTGTCCTCGACCCGACGGCACGCCGGCGCGCCGCCGAGGAGGCGATCCTGCATGCGGGAGAGGGGCCGGTCCTCGTCGACATTCTCGGCGAGCGCGCGTGGGCGGTGGGCGACCCCGACCTTCTCGGCCGTCTTCTGACGGATCGTCGTGTCTCCAAGGATCCGCGTCAGCACTGGCCGCGCTTCATCGAGGGCGAGATCGTCGGGAAATGGCCGCTCTACCTGCAGGTATCGGTCGACAACATGTTCACGGCGTACGGCAACGCCCATCGGCGGCTACGCCGCCTGGTCTCTCCGGCGTTCGTCGCGCGCAGGCTCGACGCGCTGGTCCCCTCGGTCGAGCGCAACACCGCCGAGCTACTCGACGGCCTCGCCACCGCCGCCGCCGACGGGACCGTCGACCTGCGAGCGGCGTACGCGGTCCAGTTGCCGGTCCGCGTCATCAGCGACCTCCTCGGGATTCCGCACGGCATGCGCGCACGGTTCAAAGAGATCATCGATCGGATCTGGAACACCACCGCGACGCTCGAAGAGGCGATCGCCGCTACCGGGGACGTCTACGCGGTGCTAAACGAGCTTGTCCGGATCAAGCGCGCCCGGCCCGCCGACGACATGACGAGCACCCTGATCGCCACGCGCGACGACGAGAACGGCGGGACGGCGCTGACGGAACGGGAGCTGATCGACACCCTCCTCCTGGTGACGGCCGCCGGCTACGAGACGACCGTGAACCTCATCGACTCGGCCATCACCGCGCTGCTGTCCGACCCGGCCCAGCTCGCGCACGTGCGGGAGGGCCGGGCCACCTGGAGTGACGTCGTCGAGGAGACGCTGCGCTTCGCCGCACCCGTCAGCCATATGCCCATGCGCTACGCGGTCGAGGACATCCCCGTGCCGGGAGGGACGATCCGCGAGGGCGAGGCGATCCTGCCCTCGTTCGGCGCCGCGAGCAACCACCCGAAGCACCAGGGCGAGTCCGCCGGACGGTTCGACGTGACACGGCCGGACAAGTCGCACCTCGCGTTCGGGCACGGGGTGCACTTCTGCCTCGGGGCACCGCTGGCACGGGCGGAGGGTGCCACCGCCGTCGGCGGGCTCTTCACGCGGTTCCCCTCCGTACGGCTCGCCGTGCCGGCGACCGAGCTCGAACCGGTGTCCAGCATCCTCGGCAACGGCCACGTCTCGCTTCCGGTCCACCTCGACGGCGGAGCCCGGGACTAGCGACGCGGACCGCACGCGGCGGCCGCGCCCGCAAAGTCAGCACTCGATGACGTTCACGGCGAGGCCGCCGCGGGAGGTCTCCTTGTACTTGTCGAGCATGTCGCGGCCCGTGTCCCGCATCGTCTTGATGGCTTTGTCCAGCGACACGAAGTGGCGGCCGTCGCCGCGTAGGGCCAGGCGGGAGGCGCTGATGGCCTTAATCGAGGCGACCGCGTTCCGCTCGATGCAGGGCACCTGGACCAGGCCGCCCACCGGGTCGCAGGTCAGGCCCAGGTTGTGTTCGATGCCGATCTCCGCGGCGTTCTCCACCTGCTCCGGTGTGCCGCCGAGGATCTCGGTGAGGCCTGCGGCCGCCATCGAGCAGGCCGAGCCGACCTCTCCCTGGCAGCCCACCTCGGCGCCCGAGATGGAGGCGTTCTCCTTGATGATCACCCCCATGGCGCCCGCGGTGAGCAGGAAGCGTATGACGCCCTCGTTCGAGGCGCCTGGGACGTACTTGTCGTAGTAGTGCAGCACGGCCGGGACGATGCCGGCGGCGCCGTTGGTCGGGGCGGTGACGATGCGGCCGCCGGCGGCGTTCTCCTCATTGACCGCCAGGGCGAACAGCGTCACCCAGTCCATCGCCTGCAGCGGGTCCGTGCCGCTCTCGGTGACCAGCTTCGTGTGCAGGTGATGGGCGCGGCGGCGTACTTTCAGTCCTCCCGGGAGCAGGCCCTCGCGCGTGCAGCCGCGTTCGACGCTCTCACGCATGACGCGCCACAGGTCGAGCAGCCGGGCGCGGATCTCCGCCTCGTCACGCCCGAACGCCTTCTCGTTCTCCATCATCAGCGCCGGGATCGACAAGCCGGTCTCGCGGGTCAGCGACAGCAGGTCGGCACCGGTCGCGAAGGGGTACGGCACCTCGGTGTCGTCCGGCTTGATGCGGTCCGCGCCGGTGGCGTCCTCGTCGACGACGAAGCCGCCGCCGACCGAGTAGTACACCTTCTCGCGCAGCGGGGTGTCCGAGGCGTCGTACGCGGTGAAGCGCATGCCGTTCGGGTGGTGGGGCAGCGACTCCTTGCGTTCGAAGACGAGGTGGTCGCCGACGACGAAGGGCACCTCGTGGTCGCCGAACAGACTGATGACACCGCTCTCGCGCGCCGCCGCCAGCCGGGCGTCCACGCCCTCGACGTCGACGAGTTCCGGCTTGTCGCCCTCCAGGCCCAGCATCACGGCCTTGTCGCTGCCGTGCCCCTTGCCGGTCAGCCCGAGCGAGCCGTACAGGATGGTGCGTACCGACGCGGTCTTCTCCAGCAGGCCGTCGTCGAAGAGCCCGCGGGCGAATCGGTGCGCCGCGGCCATCGGCCCGCCGGTGTGCGAGCTGGACGGGCCGATACCGATCTTGAACAGGTCGAAGACGCTGATCGCCATTACTTCGCCACGGCGCCGCGGGCCTCCATGGCCTGCTGGTAGAGCCGTCCGGCGCGGTAGCTGGAGCGTACGAGCGGGCCGGACATGACGCCGACCAGGCCGATCTCCTCGGCCTCCGCCTTCAGCTCGACGAACTCCTCCGGCTTGACCCAGCGCTCGACCGGGTGGTGCCGGGGCGAGGGACGGAGGTACTGCGTGATCGTGAGCAGCTCACAACCCGCGTCGTACAGGTCGCGCATGGCCTGGGAGATCTCCTCGCGGGTCTCGCCCATGCCGAGGATGAGGTTGGACTTTGTCACCAGGCCCGCCGAACGCGCCTGCGTGAGGACCGCGAGGGACCGTTCGTACCGGAAGGCCGGGCGGATCCGCTTGAAGATCCGCGGCACGGTCTCCACGTTGTGCGCGAGGACCTCGGGGCGCGAGGAGAAGACCTCGGCGAGCTGGGAGGGGACGGCGTTGAAGTCGGGGATGAGCAGCTCGACACCGCAGCCGGGCAGCCGGGAGTGGATCTGGCGCACGGTCTCGGCGTACAGCCACGCGCCGCCGTCGGACAGGTCGTCGCGGGCGACGCCGGTGATCGTGGCGTACCGCAGGCCCATCTGCTCGACGGAGTCGGCGACGCGCCGGGGCTCGTCGGGGTCGTACGCGGCGGGCTTGCCGGTGTCGATCTGGCAGAAGTCACAGCGGCGGGTGCACTGGTCGCCGCCGATGAGGAAGGTGGCCTCGCGGTCCTCCCAGCATTCGAAGATGTTGGGGCAACCGGCCTCCTGGCAGACGGTGTGCAGGCCCTCGCTGCGCACCAGGTCGGTCAGCTCACGGTACTGCGGGCCCATCTTCATCCGGGTCTTGATCCAGGGCGGCTTGCGCTCGATCGGGGTCTCGGCGTTACGCGCCTCGACCCTCAGCAGCTTGCGGCCCTCCGGGGCGATGGTCATCAGTTCACATCTCTCACAAACTCGGGTAGAGCGGGTGTCGCTCGGCCAGGTCGCGTACCCGGGCCGACAGCGCGGCGGAGTCGAATGACGTCTGCAGAGCCAGCGCGATGACGTCGGCGACCTCGGTGAAGTCCGCCTCCTGGAAGCCGCGCGTGGCCAGTGCCGGTGTGCCGATCCGCAGGCCCGACGTCACCATCGGGGGGCGCGGGTCGTTCGGTACGGCGTTGCGGTTGACGGTGATGCCGATGTCGTGCAGGCGGTCCTCGGCGTCGCGGCCGGTCAGCTCGGACTCGACCAGGTCGACCAGGACGAGGTGCACGTCCGTGCCGCCGGTCAGGACCTTGACGCCGGCCTTGGCGGAGTCCTCGTGCAGGAGCCGTGAGGCGAGGGTGCGGGCGCCCTCGACCGTACGGCGCTGGCGCTCGGCGAACTCCTCGGACGCGGCGATCTTCAAGGCGACCGCCTTGGCGGCGATGACGTGCTCCAGCGGGCCGCCCTGCGTGCCCGGGAACACCGCGGAGTTGATCTTCTTGGCGAACTCCTCTCGGCAGAGGATGAGGCCGCCACGAGGCCCGCACAGCGTCTTGTGCGTCGTGGTCGTGACGATGTCGGCGTGCGGTACCGGCGAGGGGTGCAGCCCGGCCGCGACGAGCCCGGCGAAGTGCGCCATGTCAACCATGAACAGCGCGCCGGTCTCGTCCGCGACGCGGCGGAACGCGGCGAAGTCGAGCTGGCGCGGGTACGCCGACCAGCCGGCGACGATCATCTTCGGGCGGTGTTCGTGGGCCAGCCGGGCGACCTCGTCCATGTCCACCAGGCCGTCGTCGCCCACGTGGTACGCGGCGACGTTGAACATCTTGCCCGAGTAGTTGATCTTCATGCCGTGGGTCAGATGGCCGCCGTGCGCCAGGTCCAGGCCCAGGATGGTGTCGCCGGGCTGCAGCAGCGCGAAGTAGACCGCGATGTTGGCCTGCGCGCCCGAGTGCGGCTGCACGTTGGCGTGGTCGGCGCCGAACAGCTCCTTGGCGCGGTCGATCGCGAGCTGCTCGGTGACGTCGACGAACTCACAGCCGCCGTAGTAGCGCCGGCCCGGATAGCCCTCGGCGTACTTGTTCGTCATCACCGAGCCCTGGGCTTCGAGCACGCTCACCGGCGCGAAGTTCTCCGAGGCGATCATTTCCAGGGTGGACTGCTGGCGGTGCAGCTCGTCCGCGATCGCCGCCGCCACCTCCGGGTCGACGTCGGCAAGAGAGGCGTTGGTCAGGCTCATCTCATGCCTCCTCGATCAGCTTGGAGTACGCGGGGGCGTCGAGCAGGTCGGGGGCGTCGCCATCCGTACGGATCTTGAACAGCCAGCCCTCGCCGTACGGGTCGGCATTGATCACGGCCGGGTCCTCCTCGACCGAACCGTTCACCGCCACGACCTCTCCCGTCACCGGTGAGTAGATGTCACTCACCGACTTGGTGGACTCCGCCTCACCACAGGGCTCCCCGGCCTCCACCGTCGCACCCTCCTGGGGCAGCGAAACGTAGACGATGTCACCGAGGGCGTCGGCGGCATAGGCGGTGATCCCGATGGTGACAACGCCTTCGGCGGGCTCGGTAATCCACTCGTGCTCCTCCGTGTAGGAAAGCGTCTCGGGAACGGTGCTCACGGGGTCCTCCTATAGAAAGGCAGGGCGACCTTGTCGACCGGCTCGTGTTTGCCGCGGATGTCCACCGCGAGATCGGTGTCTTCGGTGTGACCCGCGTCGATATAACCCATGGCGATGGGCTTGCCCAGTGTCGGGGATGGCGCGCCGCTGGTCACGACTCCGCACGGCGTGCCGTCTGATCCCACGATTTCGTACCCGTGCCGGGGCACTCTGCGCCCCTTGGCCACGAGTCCGACGAGTGTGCGCTTCGGCGTCGCGTCGGCCAGCGCGGCCAGCGCCGCACGGCCCACGAAGTCGCCCTTGTCGAACTTGATGGTCCGGCCGAGGCCGGCGTCGTACGGCGTGGTCTCGGTCGTGAGCTCGTTGCCGTACAGCGGCATCCCGGCCTCGAGACGCAGCGTGTCACGCGCCGACAGCCCGCACGGCCGCAGTTCGTCGCCGCCGGCCTCGGTGAGCGCCTGCCAGACGCTCACGGCGTCGCCCGCGGAGACGAAAAGCTCGAAGCCGTCCTCGCCGGTGTACCCGGTGCGGGCGATCAGAGCGTCGATCCCCGCCACGGCGCCGGGCAGGAGCGCGTAGTACTTCAGGTCGGCCACGGCCGCGTCGGTGAGTTTGCCCAGGATCGCCTGGGCATTCGGCCCCTGGACGGCGACCAGCGCGTACGCGTCGGAGCGGTCATCGACGGTGGCGCCCTCGAAGCCCTCGGAGCGTTTGACCAGCTCGGAGCGTACGACGGCGGCGTTCGCGGCGTTGGCGACGACCAGGAAGGTCTCGGCGGCCAGCCGGTAGACGATCAGGTCGTCCAGCACGCCGCCCTGCGGGTTGCAGATCATCGTGTACCGCGCCCGGCCGACCGCGAGCGCCGACAGATGCCCGATGAGCGCGTGGTCGAGCGCGGCCCCGGCCTGCGGGCCGGTAAGGAAGATCTCTCCCATGTGGGAGAGGTCGAAGAGTCCAGCGCTCGTGCGTACGGCCTGGTGTTCGGCGGTCTCGCTGCCGTAACGGAGCGGCATCAGATAGCCGGCGAACTCGGTGACGGTGGCGCCGAGGTCGTCGTGGACCTCGGCGAGTGGTGTCTTCTTGGTGTCCGGAGCGGACATCGCGGCAGGCTCCTTATCGCGCAGGCGCTCACGTACTGGCGGGTCTCATCGTCCCACTGGTACGCGGCATGCGGTTTCGGCGCCTCCCCCTCTGTCATCGGTGCCTGAGAGCTTCGCCCGTGAGGGCTTGCACCTTCGGCGGGAGCGTCGCTCCGCTTTCCAGAGGTCGCCTGGTCCGCGCGGTTCTCTTCGCCTGAGAGGTTCCGGGGAGGATTTGCTCCTTCGGCGGCCCGGGCTGGCGGCCAGGGCGCTCTCCCGCGTGGGATCAACGGCTCTGGCCAGGCTAGCAGCGCCCCGCCACCCGCAACAGGGGCACGGTCGGCGCACGAAGGTGATCTCCGTACACCACGGCGCGGCCTTTGATCAAGGGCAGAACCGGTGATCTGAGTTTATCGTTTCGGCAAGAGATGACCGGACGAAGGTCACCTCCGGGTACCGCGGGGACGGGCCGTCGAGCAGGCCGCCGTCGCGGCCGCGCAGGTGACGGTCGAAGAAGGCGGCCAGGTACGCGCGCTGGGCCGCGACGGCACGCGCCGGGTCGGTCCAGCCGATGTCCTCGTACGCCGCCTCGGCCGGCAGGCCGATCTTGCTCAGCTGCGGCACCAGGGACTCCATGTCGGTGTAGCTGTGGTGCTTCGAACCCCGCAGGTGGAGGTCCAGCTTCGGACCGTCGCTGTTCGACCAGAGCGCCTCCCACGACCGTACGGTGTGGTGGTCGCTCGTCTGGCTGCCCATGAGCAGGAACGGCCGATTCAGTCCGTCCTCGGCGAGCGGGGACAGGCCGGGACCGCCGTCGTCCTGGTCGAACCCGAGCGTGCCGTCCAGGTCCGCCGCGGCCACGATCCGCGGAGCCGTGTTCACTGGGCCCTCACCGCTCCTCACTCGCCCCGCGTCCGGCTTGCTTCGCGGCGCCGAACGCTCCACTCGCTCGTCGGGATCGGTCCCGTGCATCGTCTGCAGTGCGGTGAAGCCGCCCGCCGACTGGCCGAACATGCCGACCCTGCCGAGATCGAGCGCGGCGCCCAGGCCGTTCGGAAGCCCGGAGAGCCGGTCGAGCACGAACCGGGTGTCGGCCACCCGGACGCTCACCAGCTTCTTCAGCGTGGACACGATGTCCCCGTCCGTCGGCATCCCGAAGGGCTCGACCCGGCCGCCGGGGAACTCCACCTCGGACGCGTCATAGGTGTGGTCGATCGTCACGACGACGTAGCCGCGGGAGGCGAGGTCCTCGGCGAGCGTCGTGCCCAGCGTGCGGGGGTCACCGAGGCCGGGCGAGTACAGCACGACGGGGTGGCGGCCGGCCTGGACGTGCGCGTTCGCGTGGGAGTGCGTCAGGGTGGCGCCCCAGTCCACCTTGCCCGCGGGGATGCCCCAGCCCTGGTGCACGGGCGTGCCGAGGGATTCGTCGAAGTGCTTCGCCGCGGCCGGCGACATCTGCGGCGCGACCGGGTACGCGCCGGCGTCGCGGGCCGGGTAGAAGGCGCTGACCATCAGCTCCCGGTACGGCCGCGAGGTCACCCAGGGATCGGACCGCGAATGGTCGACCAGGCGCAGCGCCACCGTGCCGACGACGTACGGCCCGGACGGCGCCGGCAGGACGAGCCGCGCGAGCCCGGCCGTGGCGCCGGTCTTCGGGGAGACGGCCGACGAGACGCCGGGACCCGCCGTGACCAGGACACCCGTGATCAGGCCGGCGATGAGCAGTCGTGTGACGCGGGGCTTTCGCATGGGGTGAGACCTCCGGGTTCGGGATGTCTCTCATGCTGGCGAGCCGCGCTCACCCGCCCAATGGGGCCACCACGCGCGCCGGGGTTCGGTTGTCCACACCCTGGGGGCCGCCCTCAGCCGCCGCCGCCGCCGACGACGACGGACTCATCCGTGCGAGCACCAGCGCCGGCAGGTCGGCGCGGGCGTCCAGGGCCAGTGGCCCCCGGTCGGGCGCCAGTGCGGTGACCGCCGGTGCCGGCCGGGCCTGTTCAGGTGGGTGGGCGTCCCCACCAGCGTCTGCGGGCGGGGCGGCACGCGCCATTCGCCGACTTCGGTGGCGTAGCCGGCGTTCAGGGCGTACTGGACGCCGACGACCTTGGCGGTCCTGGGCACCGCGAAGACGATGTAACCGGACTTGACCTGGCCGTGCAGCAGGCCCATGACGCGGGAGAAGCCCGGGCCCGCCGACACCGTCGCCACGGTCGGGTCGTAGGTGTGGCCGGCGGTGTCGATGACCTTCGCGCCGAAGGTGGGGCTGTCGTGGTAGGGCGTGGTGCCGACGTTCTTGAAGACGAACTGCACCGCCGCGAACCGCTCCCCCTTGCGCGGGTTCTCGAACGCGCCCTGGCCGACGGCGGTCGAGACGACGGTCTTGACCTTGACGGCGAGCTTGAGCGTGCCCGCTCCGTTCGCCTCGTCCACGCCGGTGAGAGTGATCGCCGTGCCGACGTTCGCCTGGTGGACGCGGGGCGGGGTACTGGTCGGTTCCGGGTTCTTGGCCGTCTGGGCGGCCGTTCCACAACCGGTGAACAGCGCCATCAATCCGGCGGCGAGAACCAGCCTCCGCACGTCGCGGTCCCCTATCGACTCAGAATCGACTGATCATGATAAGGGTGGCCGGTGGCCGGGGACAGCGATATGGCCATGCCCGGCCTGCCCGATTCCGGCCGATCCCGGGGCCGATCCCGGGACGGCCAGGTCAGCCTGTCGCGGCCAGGCGGCGCAGGGCGAGCTCCGCCAGCAGGGTGGCGCCGTCGGCCAGCACCGCGTCGTCGAAGACCGCGTTCGCCGCGTGGTTGAACGGCGCGCCGCGCGGGTCGCGGTCGGGTGGGCACGCACCCAGGAAGACGAACGCCCCGGGCACCTCTTCCAGGACGAAGGAGAAGTCCTCCGCCGTGGTCATCGGGTCCGGTATCCAGACGAAGCGTTCCGGGCCGTAGAGGTCATCGACCGTGCGGGCGACGAACTCCGCCTCCGCCGCGGTGTTCACCGTCGCCGGATAGCCGACCTCGTGCTCCACGCTCGCGGTGAGGCCGTGGGCCGCCGCGATGCCGTTCGCCAGCTCCCGCAGTCCGTCGTTGACCCGTGCGCGGGCCTCGGCCGAGAAGGACCGGATCGTGACGCCGAGCAGCGCCTCGTCCGGAATGATGTTGGACACCGTGCCGGCGTTGAAGCTGCCCACCGTGAGCACGACCGGGTCGAAGACGTTGAACGCCCGCGTCACAAAGGCCTGCAGCGCGGTCACCATCTCGGCGGCGGCCGGGATCGGGTCCTTGGCGAGGTACGGCTGGGATCCGTGGCCGCCCGCGCCGCGCACCGTCACCTTCAGCTGGTCGGCGCCGCCCATGACGGTGCCGCGCCGGGACAGGAAGACGCCGCTCGGCATGAGGCCCGAGACCACGTGCAGCCCGTACGCGGCGACGGGCCGCTCGCCGGCGGCGTCGAGCACGCCCTCTTCGATCATGAGCCGCGCGCCGGCGAACCCCTCCTCGCCCGGCTGGAACATGAAGATGACGCTGCCCGCGAAGTCCGTCCCGGACAGCAGGCGTGCCGCGCCCACGAGCATCGCGGTGTGCAGGTCGTGACCGCACGCGTGCATCAGGCCGGCGGTCGCCGACGCGTACGGGAGACCGGACTTCTCGACGAGCGGCAGGGCGTCCATGTCGCCGCGCAGCAGGACGACCGGCCCGGGTGACGACCCGTGCAGCACGGCGGTCACCGAAGACAGCGTCGTACCGGTGCCGATCTCCAGCGGCAGCCCCTCCAGTGCGGCGAGCACCTTCTCCTGGGTGCGCGGCAGTTGGAGGCCCAGCTCGGGTTCGCCGTGCAGTTCACGGCGGAGCCGTACGAGGTCGTCCTGGATATCGGCGGCCGCGGCACGCAAAAGGGACATGCCGCCTCACCCTACGCGGCGGCCCCATGCCGGGTCATCGCGCTTCATCCGGAAGTCCACCACTCCGCCCAGGTCGTCCCGGTTCAGCGTGGTCCGCAGCCGGACCATCGCGTCGTCGCGGATCCGCCAGGAGAGTTCGGCCAGGTCGACCTGGGCGTCGCACAT
>DASQPY010000777.1:0-5442 GCA_035643735.1 Actinoallomurus sp.
AGTGCGCTGGCCTCGTCGACCGCTCCTACCGTACGCAGCCGCTGCAGCAGCCCAGCCACGGCGTGTGGGTTGTCAAGGGGGACGTGAGCGGCGGACCGCAGTTTCGGGATCGCCAGGTCCACGGTTCCCGCCCGCGTGTCCCAGCCCCGCTCGGACTCCAGGTGGTGGACGTTCGTGTCGACGCCGTCCTGAACGCTCAAGCTGGCTGATGCCCCGTGTGGCTGTGCCCGAGACCGCGCCTAGCGGCCTGTCTGTTGGCGAACAGGCCCCTGGCGGTCATTGAAGAGCCCGTAGGGGTGCACAGCCGCGGATGAGGCCCGGACAGCCACCACCGCCAGAGCCTAGGAGACGTGCTGTGCCTCGTCCGGCCCTGGGGATAGCTAACCGCTAGGGGTCAGCACAAAGTCAGCACCGCGTTGGGAACGGACGGGAAACGGTGGGGTCTGACGAGCAGTCGATCATTGACGCGCAGCGTGATCAAATCAATTGTGGAGGACCACGCTGCGCACGCCTGACCTGCGGAAACGCTACCGGACCGGCAGTCCCGTGACCGTGCGGCCGATGACGAGGCGCTGGATCTCCGACGTGCCCTCGAAGATGGTGAAGATCTTGCTGTCGCGGTGCCAGCGTTCCACCGGGTAGTCGCGCGTATAGCCATTGCCGCCCAGGATCTGGATGGCGTCCTCGGTCACCTTCACGGCCGTCTCACCGGCGTGCAGTTTGGCCATGGAGCCCTCGGCGCTGCCGAAGTCCTTGCCGTTGCGCGCCATCCACGCCGCGCGCCAGACCAGGAGGCGTGCCGCGTCGACCGACATCTTCATGTCGGCCAGCTTGAACGCCACCGCCTGGAAATCGCCGATCTTACGGCCGAACTGCTCGCGCTCCCGTGCGTAGTCGAGTGCGTACTCATACGCGGCGCGGGCGATGCCCACGGCCATCGCGCCGACCGTCGGGCGGGACGCCTCGAAGGTGCGCAGCGCCGCCTGGCCCGCGGCCCGTTTGCCCTCGCGGACCCGGGCCAGCCGCTCGTCCAGCTTCTCCTTTCCGCCCACCAGGCAGGCGCCGGGCACGCGTACGCCGTCCAGGATCACCTCGGCGGTGTGGGACGCGCGGATGCCGTGCTTCTTGAACTTCTGGCCCTGGGAGAGGCCCGGCGTGCCCGGGGCGACGATGAAGTTCGCCTGGCCACGGGAGCCCAGCGCGGAGTCGACCGAGGCGACGACCACGTGCACGTTCGCGATCCCGCCGTTGGTGGCCCACGTCTTGGTGCCGTTGAGGACCCACTCGTCCTTGGCCTCGTCGTACTCCGCGCGGGTACGGATCGCCGAGACGTCCGAGCCCGCGTCCGGCTCCGAGGCGCAGAACGCGCCGAGCTTGACCTCGTCGGCGGTGCCGAACATCTGCGGGACCCACTCCCCCGTCTGCTCGGGCGTGCCGGTCGCGGCGACCGAGACGGCGGCCAGGCCGGAGCCGACGAGGGACAGGCCGATGCCCGCGTCGCCCCAGAAGATCTCCTCGAAGGCGACGGGGATGCCCAGCCCCGAGGGCTCGAACCACTGCTGGGCGAAGAAGTCGAGCGAGTACAGGCCGATCTTGGCGGCCTCCTGGAGGATCGGCCAGGGCGTCTCCTCGCGCTCGTCCCACTCCTCGCCGGCCGGCCGGATGACGTCCTTGGCGAACTCGTGCACCCATTCCTTGACCTGCTGGATGTCCTCGGGCAGTTCGAGGGAGAAGGCCGAGGCGCCGTCTTCCGACATGTTTCCTCCGTCTCGGTGCGAACCGCCGGTCCGCGGGGGCCGGCAGGCTATTGGACTCGCTGTCACTTAAGCGTAGACCCGCTGGCGTTACCGGCGGTAACATCGTGGCCGGATTCACAGTCTCGTTGTGCCCTGGGGGCTTGCCGGGTGCCTGACCCCTGATCATCTGTCGGCGACCGCCTGTCCACGCGCCGGCTTGACAGGCGTCCGGCGACAGTGGCGTTCGGGGGCAACGTGGATGGCTTAGCTGGTCCGGTAGCGAGTGGCGAGTTCGGGGCTCTGGGCTCCGAAGGCCGCCAGGTCGGCCTCGAAGAGGGTGTCGAGGAGGCTTGCGTTCTCGACACCGGGGGCGCAGACGACTTCGCCGAGTTCCAGGCCGCGTAGTCCGGCCGTGACGACGTCGTCGGCGGTCATGCGGGGGACGGTGCTCATGTCCAGGCCTTGGCGCTCATGGAATTCGGTGGCGACCACGCCGGGGCACAGGACCTCGACCTTGACGGCGGTGCCTTCGAGTTCTGCGCTCAGGGTCTGGGACATGGCGACCAGGTGGGCCAGAGTGCCCGCGTAGACGGCGCGGCGGGGCATCTGGGCGTGGGGGGCGGGACCGCTGAACGCGATCATGCCGGCCACGTTGATGATGGCGCCTTGACCACGGTTCTGCATGCCTGCGACGGCGGCGCGAGTGATCATGGTGGGGGCGAGGACCTTGACGGTGACCAGTTCGCGGGCCTTGTCGGCAGGCAGCTCGGCGAGCGGCATGTAGTGGGCCACGCCCGCGTTGTTCACCAGCAGGGTCAGGGGTTCGCTCGCGCAGATCTCGGCGACGGTAGTGATGCCTTCGTCAGTGGACAGGTCGGCCGCGACGGTGCGGACCTTGACCTCGGGGTGGGCGGCGCCGAACTCTTCGAGTCGTCCCTGTCGGCGGCCCACGACGACGAGGTCGTAGCCGTCGGCGGCCAGACGCTCGGCGAATGCCTTGCCGATTCCTGAGGTGGCGCCTGTGACGAGGGCGAGCTTGTTCATGGGCTGTGATTCCTTTCGGTTGTCGGCCGGGGTGCTCGTCCCCCTCCGCGGAGACGAGCCCCTCCAGGTCGGTCGGCATCGGCTCTGGCTACCAGGCGAGCTCGCCCGTCTTCTCCTGGAAGGTTCCGGCGGGGCCGTCCTTGCCGATAGTGGCGAGGCGCACGATGACCTCGGCGCTTTCCTCGACCGGCCGCCCGCCATCGAAGCCGGCGGTGAAGTCGGTGGCGGTGAAGCCCGGCTCGACGGCGTTGAACTCGATCTCCGGCACGTCATGGCTCCACGATGCGGATGAGCTGGGCGGTCAGCCAGTGGCCCCGTCTTCCTGGGACTGGTGGTACCAGGCACTCATCGGGTCGGCGGTGCATCCTGGAGGTATGACGACGGCGGAGTTCGGCAGGGCGGTACGGCGGTGGCGCGACCAGGTCTCGCCAGAGACGGCCGGGCTGCCTGCCGGCGGGCACCGGCGCGCGGCAGGGCTACGCCGTGAGGAGCTGGCTCTGCTGGCCGGTATTTCCGTCGACTACGTCACCCGCCTCGAACAGGCCCGGGCCACCAACCCCTCAGCCCAGGTCGTCGAGGCCCTGGCCCGGGCACTGCGGCTGTCGGGAGACGAGCGCGCACACCTGTTCCGGACGGCCGGCCTCGTACCGCCGGGACCGGACACGGTGCCCGCGTACATCACCCCGAGCGTCCAGCGCCTGCTGGACCGACTGGTCGGCACCCCGGTCGGGGTCTATGACGCGGCCTGGACACTGCTGCTGGCCAACCCCCCGTACGCGGCGCTGATGGGTGATCCGTCCCCGTGGCGCGGCATCGAGCGCAATGCCGTATGGCGCAACTTTCTCGGTCCGGGCAGCCGGGTCCGTCACACACCGCACGAACAACGCGCATTCGAGACCGCACTCGTCGCCGACCTGCGCGCGACCGTCGGCCGATACCCCGCCGACCAGCACCTACGACGCCTGGTCGGCCGGTTGCGGACGGACAGTGAGCGGTTCGCCGAACTGTGGGATTCCGGCGCCGTCGGCCGGCACGAGGCCGCGCACAAGACCGTCGAACACCCACAGGTGGGTTCCCTGACACTGGACTGCGACGTGCTCAGCGTGGAACGCAGCGACCTGCGCATCATGATCTACACGGCCGAACCCGGCACCCAGGACGCCGAGCGCCTGGCACTCCTGTCCGTAGTGGGGACACAGTCACTCGTGGGATGAGCGACCCGGCCGGGACCGGTGCCGCCGAGGCGGCCGGGCCCGGTTTCAGGAGGCTGTTCATGTCCAGCTCACGCCTGCCGGTCCCGCGACCGCCCGCGGCGCGGCGGGGTCCTTCTCATTCCGGGTAACGGTGGGCGTCTCAGATGCGGACCAGGAGGAGGACTTCGTTGGGCCTGAGGTGGCCGTTCGCGCGTTCGCTGAGGGCGGCCAGGCCGCGCAGGGCTTCCAGCAGGTAGGCGGGGATGTCGTCCTCGTGCACGTCCGTCACCAGGACCGCGGCGGTGAGCAGGGCCATCCGGGCGCAGGCCAAGGTGAACTCGGCGTACGGGACGGTCCGGTCCATCAGCGGTCCGATCAGTGTCTGGGCCTGTTCGGCCAGCACCCGGGCACGGTTCCACGACTCGGGGTCGGGGATGGGATGGCGTGGAGGTGCGCCCATCAGGTCGCGGGCGCGCTGCAGCGGGATGGTGGGATCCTCGGGCACCGGGTCCTTCACCTCTCGCGGCTCGGCGACCAGGTTCACCAGGAAGCTGTCGAAGTCGGCCAGGAGCACGCCGGACTTGGGGCGCTTGTACCGCGACGGCGTCCACAACCGGGCCAGGCCGTCGAACGTGAGCAGGGCGGCTCTCAGTGTCGCGGCGCCGGGCACGAGGTCAAGGCCGAGGGTGAGCCCCTGATCGTGGGCCAGGTCGCGTTCGAGGGCGACGGCGAGGGACGGGTCGAGGGAGCTCACGTGACGGTCGCGCGTGCGGTCGACGTCGCGGGCGAACGCGTCGGCGCGGGCGAGGGCGTTCTCGGCGGTGTACGAACCGTTAAGGACGGTGGAGGGATCCTCGGCGATGTGGGTGAGGGCGTCCCTGAGGATGTCGGCGCGGTCCGTCTCAGTGGAGGAGTGGGATCCTCCGAGGCCGAGTTCTGGGGCGAGGTCGAGGGCATGCCGGATGGCGCGATGCTTGGCACGGAACCGGTCGAAGGGCAGGTCGAGGCCGAGCACGTGGGCCAGTTCGAGGGCGCGGTCGAGGTCACGGTCTTCGGCGGGAGTCACAATGCCGGCGAAGTCCAGCGCGAGGTCCAGAGCGAGGTCCAGGTCCAGATCCCGGGTGTCGCCCAACTCGCGGTCGGCGTCGAGCGTGTGGGCGAACGCCAGGTTGAGCACCAGATCGAGGACTCTCGGGTGGTGGTCGAGCCGGGGAGCGAGGGCCAGGCCGATGGTGAGGGCGCGGGTGTACGCGACGACGCGGCCGAAGTCCAGGTTCAGAGCCCCTCCGGCGGCCAGGCGAAGGTACGGGGTCAGCCGCTCGCGATCGGCGATCACCGATCGGCGCAGCCAGCCGGGCGCGGGCGAGTAGGGGCAGTCGGCGTCGCCGGGCCGGTACAGGAGCGGACGGGGAACGGTCTCCACCCAAACGGTGTGCTCGGCGAGTTTCGTCACCAGCCCGATGGCGGGA